>NZ_JAJDML010000013.1:0-85443 GCF_020594215.1 Blautia sp. DFI.1.216 | reverse complement strand
CTGTAAAGATAAGTTTCGTTATTTAAATTCAATGGAAGAAAATCTGTAGATGTAGTCTTCCCCCGGATGTTTACCATTATCGCCCGCAATCGGACTGTTCGCATTAACCGACACAATCATATTGTTTGTATTTCTGTCAATCGCTACGGATTCCATTTCAAAACTAAAGAACTTTGATTCATCCAGTTCATTGTTAAAGGCAAAATCCGGAATTAAAACAGGATATTTCTTGCCATCTTTAAATTTCATTGTTTTAGTTCTGCTCATATCAATGTGTAGTACCCTGCTTCCACTGGTTTGCACATCACCATTAGGAAAATATTCCAGTTTTTTCGTCGTAACAATAAATAATCCGTATTTGTCACTGTAATTGATTCCCTGAAGCACTTCATAACCGGTATTCATAAAATATTTTGTTTGATCAACCACAACTTTTCCTGCTGAGAAGTGTACAATACACAGTTTATATATTTTTTTATCTTCTTCACCCTCTGCACCGGTTTCGGTAAGAAGAATAAACTGATTGCCTTTGTAATGGCTGATTGCGTTTGTCCGGTTTTCCCAGGTATACCTATTATAGGGCCATTCTTCAGATGTACTGCCCATAGTAAGCTTCACAACCGAATATTCACCTTTTCCATTAGGTTCCGCACAGGTAACATACAATTCATGATTGTATATATCCATTCCATTGGCATGATACAGACATCTCTTCTCTCCCGGTTTAACCTTATTCACCAGTCTTTTTACGCCCTTCGTACCGCTTGTGTAATCCTCAAATTCCCAAATGGCTGCTGCACACACACTCGGATTTGCGTATTTTCCATTTGTACCGGCTTTTATACCATACAACTTTTGGTTATTCTCATCAAATGCTAACGCACCAAAATTCGTTGCTATGATTTTTTTTCCTAAATCATCAACAAATATCTCATTGTCTACTTTCATTCCCTTGGCAAGAGCGCAGTTAAAACTATAAGTACCTTTTTCATAAGTAATTCCATTCAGGACAGAAAAACGGTCCTCTGCTTTCCCGGTTCCTGTAATTACATTTGCAGCCAGTACAAGATGACCTGCTTTCATACAAATAGATTCCAGATTATACTGCTTATACCCTTTCATCTCAACATTAATAACTCCGTCTGGAATATATGAATTCACATTACTTCTGTAATCCACATGTACAATTCTGTTTCTTCCGGCAGACAATTCATCATTTGTCAGAATAAACAGACCGTAGCCTAAATGGTAATAAATATCCTGGATACGGCTTGTATATCCATATCCTCTGTTTGTAACCTTAAATTCATGAACTACTTCATAACTATTAGAACTCTCCAATCTCAGTTTTTTTACAATCAGAGTATCGTTATCTGCATCGTTGGAGCCTCGTGCAAGAATGAAAAATTCATTTGCCGCACCTGTATGTGCAATTCCAAGCGCTCCATACTGAAATTCACTTACAATATCAAACTCCTTAATAACATTACCGGCAGTATCCATTTTTACAATCTTTGTAGTATTTCCATATCCCGCTGTATCTTCAGCAAGCATAAATAATTCTGTGCCGATTTTGCTAAGCCCTAATGCAAAATATCCCAAACCGGTTTTAACTGCCACAGCCTGTGCATCTGCGTTTGAATAATCCGGTGTTTTATATAAGGTTGTTACCTTTCCGCTTGTTTTCACACTGTACATAGTGTCTCCGCTGATTGTAATTCCCGCTACATTCGTCGCAGCTCCTGCATCCACAATTTTTGCTCCTGCTGTAGGTGTCGCTGAAATAACAAGTGTTTTTCCATTAAATGTTCCTGGCATATAAAATATCCTCCTTCTGTTTTTTGCAGACCCTTATAGTTTTATTGGTCTGTTTCATAAGCGCTTACATAAAATAAAAACCCGTTTTCTCTATTTTCGGAAACTACTTTTTATATTTTTTTATTGATTTCTTTTGTATCTGCCATAATGTACTCTTTTACCTCTGTAATATCCCTCTCGATAACACTTAATACATTAAATTTTTCTGTTAATGCTGACAGTAATTCCTGATACTGTTTTTCCCGCTCTTCCTGTCTTGCCGAAAATCTTTCATTTGATTTCACAATGTAGATCAAAAGAAATACTGCCAATACTGCCCATATCCCTTGAGATAATGCAGCATCCGCTGGGCGTTTTAACAAGGTCGTTGCCGCACTGCATCTTCGTTCCGAACATCGGCCGCACGATCCCCGAACAACATTCATTACGATGGCGAAAAAAGCGGGCGTAGATGAGTACGTTGTGAAACGTCTTGCCGGTCACAAGATCACAGACGTAACCGAGGCGGTCTATACAATCCGTGATATTGAGTGACTCAGAGATGAGATAGAAAAAATGCCGTAACCCTTGTGGTTGCGGCATTTCTTTTCCTGTGATCGGCTCTTCTTTTTGTTTCCTTCGCTCTGTTGCCTACTTGTTACCTACCTGTTTGCCTATCTTGCCATTTTCAAGGCTTCTCACCGTGTCTCAAATTACTTTCTCATTTTTTGATCTAAACTAAGAAAAGTACCGCAGCCCTTGGAACTACGGTACTTTCTAGGTTTGTTGACTCTTTGATTAAAAAGGTTTGATTAGAACTTTCCAGCCTTAGCAGCTTCCTCAATGGAAACAGCTACTGCAACTGTCATACCAACCATCGGGTTGTTACCAGCGCCGATGAGACCCATCATCTCTACGTGAGCCGGTACAGAAGAAGAACCAGCGAACTGTGCATCAGAGTGCATACGTCCTAATGTATCTGTCATACCGTAGGAAGCTGGACCTGCTGCCATGTTGTCCGGGTGAAGTGTACGTCCTGTACCACCACCGGAAGCAACTGAGAAGTATTTCTTACCTGCTTCAAGACGTTCTTTCTTGTATGTACCTGCAACCGGATGCTGGAAACGTGTCGGGTTTGTGGAGTTACCTGTGATAGAAACGTCAACGTCTTCTTTCCACATGATAGCAACACCTTCCGGAACGCTGTTAGCGCCGTAGCAGTTAACTTTTGCACGAAGTCCTTCGGAGTATGCTTTTCTGAATACTTCTTTAACTTCGTTCTTGTATGGATCGTATTCTGTCTCTACATATGTAAAGCCGTTGATACGGGAGATGATCTGAGCAGCATCTTTACCAAGACCGTTCAGGATAACACGTAATGGTTTCTGACGAACTTTGTTAGCTTTCTCAGCGATACCGATAGCACCTTCAGCTGCTGCGAAGGACTCATGTCCAGCCAGGAAGCAGAAGCACTCTGTTTCTTCTTCAAGAAGCATCTTGCCAAGGTTACCATGTCCAAGACCTACTTTACGTGTATCAGCAACGGATCCAGGAATACAGAATGCCTGAAGTCCTTCACCGATAGCTGCTGCTGCATCTGCTGCTTTCTTACATCCTTTTTTGATTGCGATCGCAGCACCTACTGTATATGCCCAGCAAGCGTTCTCAAAACAGATCGGCTGAATGCCTTTGATCTGATCGTAAACATTAAGACCTGCGTCTTTTGTGATTTTCTCAGCTTCTTCGATAGAAGCAATGCCATAGCTGTTTAAAACAGAATTGATCTTGTCAATTCGTCTCTCATATGATTCAAATAAAGCCATTTCCTGTTACCTCCTAAATTATTCTTTTCTTGGGTCGATAATTTTAACAGCGTCTGCAACACGGCCATACTGACCTTTTGCTTTTTCCCATGCAGTATTCGGGTCATCGCCTTTTTTGATGAAATCAGTCATTTTTCCAAGGCTTACGAACTGATATCCGATGATCTCATCATCTGCATCAAGAGCAATACCTGTTACATAACCTTCTGCCATTTCAAGGTAACGAGGTCCTTTTTTCAGAGTTCCATACATTGTACCAACCTGAGAACGAAGTCCTTTACCAAGGTCTTCAAGTCCAGCACCTACTGGAAGTCCTTCTTCTGAGAATGCAGACTGTGTACGTCCATAAACGATCTGAAGGAAGAGTTCTCTCATAGCTGTATTAATCGCATCACAAACTAAGTCTGTGTTCAGTGCCTCCATAACTGTAAGTCCCGGAAGAATCTCGGAAGCCATAGCTGCAGAGTGAGTCATACCTGAACATCCGATAGTCTCAACCAGTGCTTCCTGGATGATACCCTCTTTAACATTTAATGTAAGCTTGCAGGCACCCTGCTGTGGTGCACACCAGCCAACACCGTGTGTAAGACCGGAAATATCTTTGACTTCTTTTGCCTGTACCCATTTAGCTTCTTCTGGGATTGGAGCGGCGCCATGATGAACGCCCTGTGCAACTGGGCACATTTCTTCTACTTCGCGTGAATAAATCATTGTAAAACTCCTTTCAAGTATAGATTAACTTCATGTTGTTATACTCTCCACTGTACAGAACTGCTGAATGAACTGCACAGGATAAAACTCCGATGTCTGCTGAATGACTTCAGAGGAGTATGCCTAACAACCTAGTGTTATTTTCTCACAAAAGTGCTGATTCGTCCAGTCATAAATTGTAAAATTTTTAACCATCTTTGATTTTTTTGTGGTAAAATAGTTCTAATTTCTATTAATGAAGGGATTTCTATTATGACAACAAAGTTACCTGCTTCCTTTCTCCCTGCAAAATTTCAGGTTCTGAGCGGAAGCTCTTTAAAATTAATTGCTATCACCCTGATGCTGATTGACCATACCGGCTTAATGATCCTGTATAATTATCCTGCCACAACTGCAACCCTTTTCAGTTTCGGCGGCGTGGATTACAGCTGGTATCGGATTTTCCGGGATATCGGCAGGGCCGCTTTTCCAATTTTCTGTTTTCTGTTAGTGGAAGGATTTCTGCATACACATAACCGTAAGAAATATGGCCTGAATCTGTTTCTATTTGCATGTATCTCTGAGATTCCATGGAACTTCATGTTTACCAACACCTGGAGATATGAAAAACAGAATGTATTTTTCACCCTGTTTCTGGGATACCTGGCATTCTGTGCCCTGGAATACTTCTGGGATAATCAGAGAATGCAGCTTGTCTGCGTGCTGGCACTGCTGACTGTCTCTGTGTTTCTGAAGGCAGATTACGGATGGCGGGGATTTGTATTCCTGCTGATCATGTACTGGTTCCGCAACGATAAAACCGCCCAGGCGATCATCGGAAGCTGCTGGCTTTACTATGAATGGAAAGCCTGCTTTGCTTTTCTTTCCATTAATATGTACAATGGTGAACGTGGATTTGTAAAAGGAAGATTTCTGAAATATGTTTTTTACTGGTTTTATCCGGTGCACATTACCATTCTGGTAATCCTGAGAAAACTTTTATTTCATATGTAATATCAGGTACAACAAATATCTTCTATCTCAGACAGACATAAAAATATAAAAGGGCAGGCTGTATGATTGAAATAATATCCTTCATACAACCTGCCTCTTCTATATTTTCAACTTCTCTTTTCTGCAATTTCTGTTTTTGACTTATAAATGTGATTTGCAGGTACGCAGCCTCTTACTGAGGAAAGTGGATAAATGTTGCAGCAGCGTCCGATCACAGTTCCGGGATTTAATACGGAACCGCATCCCACTTCTACGTTATCTCCAAGCATTGCGCCGAATTTCTTCAGACCTGTTTCAATCTTCTCGTCACCGTCTTTTACAACTACCAGTTTCTTGTCAGATTTTACATTGGAACAGATGGAACCTGCACCCATATGGGATTTGTAGCCGAGAACTGCATCGCCTACATAATTGTAGTGCGGAACCTGTACCTTGTTGAAAAGTACCGCATTCTTTAATTCCGTAGAATTACCTACTACTGCACCCTCACCTATAATTGCTTTTCCGCGTATAAATGCACAGTGGCGTACTTCTGCTTCTTTACCTATGATGACCGGACCGTTGATACAGGCTGTAGGTGCCACTTTGGCACTCTTAGCAATCCATACATCTTCTGACGGGTGGTCGTATTCTTCTTCACTTAAGGTCTGTCCCAGTTTCAGAATGAAATCTCCGATCTCCGGTAATACTTCCCATGGATATGTTTTTCCTTCAAATAAATCCTTTGCGATTGTTTCGTTCAGATCCAGAAGGTTTGCAATTGTAAAATCTTTTAACATAATATTTTCCTCTTTTCTCTCGCTATGATGACATGTTTTCTTTTATCTGTCACAAATACACACTACTTTGAAGCAGACGGCTTTCTGCAGGTACGTGATCGTCCCGCTGCGGACGTTGATCTGCCTGTTGTTTTCGCACTGTTTTTTTCAGATGAATCCTTATAATTCACTGCTGCAGCATCAAAGAACTGTCTCAGATATGGCTGGATATTGCTGTCCTCCACCTGTCTGGTGCGAAGGCGCACAAAATGTTCCAGCTTATCCATATATTCCTGTTCTGTAATACTGCCCTCTGCCACATAATTCAGTCCTTTTTCCCAGCTTGCAGTCAGTTCCGGGTTCAGAAGCTGTCTGATGGAGCAGTTTACCACATCAAAGATCATCTCTCCAAGAAGGGTTGGAGTGATCACCTGGGTTTTCTTATTGAGTGCCAGATATTTGATATTGCACAGTTTCTTAAGAATTTCCGCTCTGGTGGCACTGGTTCCGATTCCGCAGCTTTTAATCTGGGCACGAAGCTCTTCGTCCTCGATCAGCTGACCTGCATTCTCCATTGCAAGAATCATAGAACCGGAATTATAACGCTTTGGCGGCGATGTCTCGCCCTCTTTGATACTCAGGCTGTCCACAGAGAGTATATCACCTTTTTTCAGGTTCTGCAATGCGGCAAGAAGTCTGGTATCACATGCCATATCCTCAGCCGAATCATCAGCTTTGTTCCCGCCGTTTTTTCCTGTATCCGGATCTTCCTCTTCACTTCCCTCACTGTCCGCTGCACCGGCTCTGTTCACACTGCTCATGGCATCTGCTGCTTTTCGCTTCGCAAAAGAATTTGTGGCAATTTTTAAATACCCTTCATCCAGCAGTACTTTAAATGAAGAAAAGAAGCTCTCATTCTGAATTTTTGTCACAAGACTGATCTTCTGATATACTGCAGGAGGATAAAAAATACATACAAACCTTCTGACAATGGTCTCATATACACGCTGCGCAGTAAGAGAAACACTTCTCAATGTGTTTAAGCCCTGGCCTGTGGGTACGATTGCATAATGGTCTGTGATCTGCTTATCATTAACATATCTGGTCTTTGCCAGATTTTTGTAATTTCCCTGTTCAATAATGTGCTGTGCGATTTCCGCTGTATGTTCATAATTACGCAGTCCGGAAATATTCTTATAAATCTCCTTTGCTGCCGCAGTAGACAATACACGGGCATCTGTTCTGGGATAAGTGACCAGTTTCTTTTCATACAGTTCCTGTACGATTTTTAATGTCTCATCCGGGCTGATCTTGAACAGCTTGGAGCACACATTCTGAAGCTCCGCCAGGTTAAATAAAAGCGGCGGATTCCTGTTCTCTTTTTTCCGCTCGATTTTCTCTACTGTACATTGCAGTGGCTGACTCACAGACAGCTCCTGTATCAGTTTTTCAGCATAGGCTTTCTCTTTAAATCCGTTCTCTTTATACAGATAAGGAGTCTGGAAATATCTGCTGCCTTCCACAGCTCTCCATTCTCCCTCAAAGTTTTCTCCCTCAAGGGCAATGCAGCTGAGTACGCGGTAAAACGGAGTTTTCACAAACGCACGGATCTCGCGTTCTCTTCGCACTACCATTCCAAGCACACAGGTCATAACCCGTCCTACAGAAATGGCCTGATATTTCGTATTTAAATAATTTGACACACTGTTTCCATAACGCAGTGTCAGTACACGGGAAAAATTAATTCCCATGAGATAGTCTTCTTTTGCTCGAAGATAGGCTGAAGCAGAAAGATTGTCATATGCTGACAGATCCTTTGCCTCTCTGATTCCTCTCATGATCTCTTCTTCTGTCTGAGAGTCAATCCAGACTCTCTTTTCTTTTTTTCCATGAACACCTGCCATCTGTGCCACCAGACGGTAGATGTATTCTCCCTCGCGTCCGGAGTCGGTACACACGTAAATGGTGTCCACATCCTCACGGTTAAGCAGTCCTTTGACAATCTCAAACTGCTTCTGCACTCCGGGGATCACTTCATATTTAAATTCGCGCGGCAAAAAAGGCAGGGTATCTAAACTCCACCTTTTATATTTGATATCATATTTTTCCGGGTAGCTCATGGTGACCAGGTGTCCCACACACCAGGTCACCACGCTGTCCTGAGATTCCAGGTAGCCATCCCGTCTTTGTCCGTTGATTTTCAAAGCTTTTGCGAATTCCTGCGCCACACTGGGCTTTTCGGCTATGTATAAAGCTTTTGACATATTATTTATCTGCACTCATCTTTCTGAGCGGCCATGCCAGCAACAGGGCACCGCCCACCATATTTCCTAAAGTTACTACTACCATGCTCTTTACCATGGCTCCAAGGGATAATCCAGGTACCAGGCAGTATGCGGTAACAAAGATTCCCATATTTGCGATGCAGTGCTCAAATCCGCTTACAACGAATCCTGAGATACACATAACGATCATCAGGAATCTTCCTGCATCACTCTTTAATTTCATACCACAAAGCACGCCAAGACAGACGAAGAAGTTACAGAGCACTGCTCTGAAGAACATCTGTCCGAGCGGAATACTCAGTTTATTTCCAATGAATCCCGCAAAATAGTCTGCTGTTCCGGATGCTCCTGCACCTACAAACAACAATGCTAAAATTGCACATCCGACAAAGTTTCCAAGGTAGCTTACGCCCCATACCTTACCGGCCTCTTTCCAGCTTACCTGTTTATCATAGGCTCCGAACGCCATTACCATATTATTTCCTGTAAAAAGCTCGCCGCCTACGAAGCTGATCAGAAGCACTGCAATGGAGAATACTAATGCCCCCACAAATTTTCCCCATTCAGGCATGGTCTTGGAGAATACGTTTCCAACTACATTACTGTAGATCATAGCCACATCAATAAAAAATCCCGCCATGACCGCACGTATAAAGTACTTGAAAAAATTGGTATTCACCAGGTTACTCTTGGCTTTCGCCGCGTTTGACACTTTCTGTACATCTTCGTAATTCATAACTACACCTCCGCAATGTATTTTATTGAGAACATTATATCACCTGAATATCTGTTTCACAACCGAAATCGTCAAACAATTCAAGAATATTCATCAGATTTGTAATTATGTTCCATTATATTCGAAGATTTTTATAGCAATTCCATATACTAATGCAATCGAGACAGTTCGGCAGAATACAAAGGACAAGAAAGATATCTGCAGACATGCTGACGCAGGAGAAAATGTCTGAAAGTAAAGCTGATTTTTTTATTCAAATACAACTGCTTTATCCTGCAATTCTGTTACATATCCGATAACACCGCCGAAGATATCCATACCTGCAAGCTCTTCTGCAAGGGCATCGGCTTCTTCTGCCGGTACTGCAAGCAGAAGTCCGCCGGATGTCTGCGGATCAAATACCAGATCCTCCATCCAGAGTTCCTTAATCTCACTTCGTACTTCATCGCCTGCGAAGTCACGATTTCTGTATGCACCTTCAGGAATCAGCCCCATCTGTGCATACTCTTCAACACCCTCAATGATCGGAAGTTTCTCAGACTGGATCACCAGGGTTTTCCGGCTGCCTTTTGCCATTTCCAGACTGTGACCTGCAAGACTGAATCCTGTTACGTCGGTGCAGCTGTGGATCGTGTATTTAGATGCAATCTCTGCTGCATATTTGTTCAGCTTCGCCATGATTTTCTGAACTCTCTCAATTTCTTCCTGAGACGCCATTTCTGCCTTAATGGCAGTGTTAAGGATTCCACAGCCCAGCGGTTTGGTAAGAATAAGGATGTCTCCTTCTTCTGCGCCGTAATTTTTCCACATTTTGTCCGGATGCACATAACCAGTTACACAGAGTCCGTATTTCGGTTCTTTATCATTGATAGTATGCCCGCCTGCAAGGACTGCTCCGGCTTCCATGACCTTATCTGCACCGCCGCGCAGAATCTGCTCCAGTACTTCCGGACCAAGGCAGTTTGGAAATGCTACCACATTTAATGCCAGTTTCGGAACACCGCCCATTGCATAGACATCACTCAGTGCATTGGCTGCTGCGATCTGCCCGTACATATACGGATCATCCACTACTGGCGGAAAAAAGTCTACTGTATGGATCATTGCCAGTTCATCATTAATCTTGTATACTGCTGCATCATCTGATGTCTCCGGACCTACCAGAAGCATCGGATCTGTAAATTTCGGAAGTTTGCCTACTACCTGTGCCAGAACCTTCGGGCCAATCTTAGCACCGCATCCGGCTGCACTGGCAAGCTGTGTAAGACGCACTTCATTTTTTTTCATTTCATTTCCCATAAGTCAGTTCACCCCAATTGATCTCCATATTCAGAATCTCCTCGTAACTGTTCAATACTTTCGTTACTGTAAACGGAGTGAACAGTAACGTACTTTCACAGCCGACAGACTGCCGAATAGTTACATATCTTCTATAACAAGAGATTCAGTGCTATCATTGTATCATGTTTTCACATATCCGTCAAAATGTGAACCGTTTACCATATATCAGGTGTTCCTATAAATCTTTCCATTTTACGCAAGAATCCTATAAATCTTTTCATATTCCAGATCCTGTTCCTTCATATAGGAAGCTGTTTCTTCTTCGTTCTGTTCCCCACATTTCCACGCAAGGCCGCAGGAAGCTGATATTTCTCTTGGCACAGGGATCAGTCTGCCTGTAAATTTGTTTTTCTTACATTCCCTTTCCATGGCAATTGCCTGAGTGGTAGTTTCAAAAGTCACCACTGTTGTCAGAACTTTTTCTTTCATAATCCGTCGTGTCCTCATAAAAAGAGGCACCGTTACCGGCACCTCTTTTATTATTTTCTATAAATTATTTCGCCTGGATATATCCTTTTGCTTTTAAGGTTTCAGCACAGAGAACTGCTCCGCCTGCTGCACCTCTGACTGTATTGTGGGAAAGTCCTACGAATTTCCAGTCATATACGGTGTCTTCACGAAGACGTCCTACAGATACGCCCATGCCATGTTCGAAGTTTACATCCTCTGTAACCTGCGGACGGTTGTCCTCTTCCAGATACTGGATGAACTGCTTCGGAGCACTTGGAAGTTCTAATTCCTGTGGAAGTCCCTTGAACTCTACTAATGCTTTGATAAGCTGCTCCTTAGTAGGGTTCTTACGGAATTTAACGAATACAGCTGCTGTATGTCCGTTCAGTACCGGTACACGGATACACTGGCATGTGATAACCGGTTCTGTAGCAGGTTTGATTACACCGTCTTCTACTTTACCCCAGATTCTTAATGGCTCTTTCTCGCTCTTCTCTTCCTCGCCACCGATGTATGGGATGATGTTTCCAACCATTTCCGGCCAGTCCTTAAATGTCTTACCTGCTCCGGAGATTGCCTGATATGTAGTAGCAACTACTTCATATGGCTCGAACTCTTTCCATGCAGTTAATACAGGAGCATAACTCTGGATAGAACAGTTTGGTTTAACAGCGATAAATCCGCGTGTTGTTCCAAGACGTTTCTTCTGGGATTCGATTACATCGAAGTGTTCCGGATTGATTTCCGGCACTACCATCGGTACATCCGGTGTCCATCTGTGAGCACTGTTGTTGGAAACAACCGGTGTCTCTGTCTTAGCATATTCTTCTTCGATCTTCTTGATCTCTTCTTTTGACATATCTACAGCAGAGAATACGAAATCAACTGTTGCAGCAACCTTCTCTACTTCGTTTACGTTCATAACAACAAGATTCTTGACACCCTCCGGCATTGGAGTATCCATTTTCCATCTTCCGCCAACTGCCTCTTCGTATGTCTTTCCTGCACTTCTCGGACTTGCAGCTACAGTTACAACTTCAAACCATGGATGATTCTCAAGCAGAGAGATAAATCTCTGACCTACCATACCTGTAGCACCTAAAATACCGACTCTAAGCTTTTCACTCATAATATCTTTCTCCTCTTTATCTTCTGCCCGCGTCTCTACCCTTTCGCGGACATTTTTATCCAGGTGTCCTTATATTGCGTACATCTGTCTTTCTTGTACATACTATAACAAACCAAAATAAATTGCAAGCATTTTTTTTAATTTTCTTCCAGATATTTTTTGTTCTCAGCGATCACTTTCTCCATCACGTCAGGTCCCGGTGCACCGATGGTCATACGTTTTTCCACACAGGTTTTCATACTGATTGCTTCGTAAATATCGTTCTCGAATACCGGGCTGATGGCTTTATATTCTTCAAGAGGAAGTTCATCCAGAGAAATCCCTTTATCAATACAGGTAAGCACCAGACGGCCTACAATGCCGTGTGCATCGCGGAAAGGTACTCCATGATTTACCAGATAATCGGCTGCATCTGTAGCATTTGTAAAGCCATTCTTTGCACTTGCTTCCATATTCTGTTTGTTGAACTGCATAGTAGAGATCATGCCTGTAAAGAGGGCAAGACATCCTTTTACAGTGTCAATGGCATCAAATGTAAGTTCTTTGTCTTCCTGCATATCTTTGTTGTATGCAAGAGGGATTCCCTTCATGGTTGTAAGGATAGATGTTAATGCTCCGTATACACGACCTGTTTTTCCTCTTACAAGTTCTGCGATATCCGGGTTCTTTTTCTGAGGCATGATACTGCTGCCTGTGCTGTAGGCATCGTCTATCTCTACGAAGCGGTATTCATTGGAGTTCCACATAATGATTTCTTCGCAGAAACGGCTCATGTGCATCATAATTGTGGAGAATGCGGACAGAAGCTCAATCACATAGTCTCTGTCTGATACAGAGTCCATGCTGTTTCTGGTCGGGCCGTCGAAACCGAGAAGCTGTGCTGTATATTCTCTGTCAAGTGGGTAGGTGGTTCCTGCCAGTGCACCTGCACCCAGAGGGCAGGTGTTCATTCTCTTACGGATATCTGCAAGTCTGCTTCTGTCACGTACAAACATTTCAAAGTATGCACCTACGTGGTGAGCCAGTGTGACCGGCTGCGCTTTCTGGAGGTGTGTGAAGCCTGGCATGTATGTGTGGACATTCTCTTCCATGATCTTCTGAAGTGCTTCGAGAAGTTTCTTTACCAGTTCGTCTGTCTCGTCAATCTCATCTCTTACATAGAGTTTCATGTCAAGGGCTACCTGGTCGTTACGGCTTCTTCCTGTGTGAAGTTTCTTGCCTGCATCACCGATTCTGTCGATAAGGTTTGCTTCTACAAAGCTGTGGATATCTTCATATTCGGATGTGATCTCGAGTTTGCCGGATCTTACATCTGCAAGGATTCCGTCAAGACCTGCTTCGATCTGATCTTTTTCTTCTGCTGTCAGGATTCCCTGTCTGGCGAGCATTGCTACGTGTGCTTTGCTGCCTCTGATGTCCTGCTCATAGAATTTCTGGTCAAAAGAGATGGATGCATTGAAGTTATATACAAGTTTGTCTGTTTCTTTTGTGAAACGTCCGCCCCAAAGCTGTGCCATTGTGTTATTCCTCGTTTCTTCTTTATTTTTGGTATTATTGCTTTTACGTGTTAGTGTAACATATTTTTTCAGTATTGCAAAGTAGTTAGTTTGGAATCATTCAAAAGGTACGTGAAGAAAAAGAAGGTGTGTTGAGGCTTAGTTTCGGAACCCTGTAATTCTAAGGCATTCGGGAATCTGCTAAAACCATGAGCCGCCCTCTCAAACTCGCTCCGTTGCAAACTTCGCTCAGACACGTGAGACGGTCGGCTCATAACGCAGATTCCCGAATACCAAGAATTACAAGAACCCTCAAATGCGCCCCAACACACCTTCTTTTTCTTCACTGGGTATTGGCTATATGTTACATAATTGTGGTTACTGCTTTATTTTCTGTTTTCAGCCTCTCTTCGGGAATAGACGCAACCGCAGTAGTTCTGACGGTAGAGGTCGTATTCGTGGGATAGTTCGATGGAACGTTTGTAGCCGTTTTTTTTCTTGAAGTCAGATGGGAGGTGTTGGACGTGGTAGATTTCTGCCAGTTCTTGTCCGATTTCGTTAATCTTGGCTGCGTTTTTCAGAGGGCTGATGGAAAGGGTGGTGGTAAAATAGTCATAGCCGCCCTCTTCTGCCAGTTTTGCTGCTTCTTCCATGCGGAGGCGGTAGCATTTGAAGCAGCGTTCGCCACCTTCGGGTACGTCTTCGAGGCCTTTTGCCATCTGGAAGAATTCCTGTGGGTCGTAGTGACCCTCTATCAGTTTGACAGGGTGTTCAAATTCCATGGAGTTTACAAGACGGGTAATTTCATGGACTCGTTTGCGATATTCTTCTTCCGGGTAGATGTTTGGGTTGTAGTAGAATACTGTGATGTTGAAATATTTTGACAGGTATTCCAGTACGTAACTGCTGCAGGGTGCACAGCAGCTGTGGAGAAACAGGCTTGGGATCTTGTTATCTTTTTGCGCCTGATCTATAAGTTTTTCCAGTTCTTTCTGATAGTTTCGTTTATTCAACAGTATTATTATATCCTTTCTGCATCTTCACAAATGCTTTTTATTATCTTTTAATAAAATGCGAATACCTGTTCAGGTATTCTCTATTGTGCCTTCGTAATGATTCTTTGTATTTTTTAACTTCCTGCACTCTCCTATTCGTTCGCCCATTTTTACAATAGTCTCATATCCCTCTTCTGTATTCTCGATCAGATCATAGGCAATACGGACTTTTCCCGGCTGGATGAGGAGGATTATTGTGGAACCTCCGAATTCGAAGTTGCCTTTTTCCTGGCCTTTCTTTACTGTGGCAGGATTTTTATGGAGATTTGTGATTTTTCCTACCATCATGGCGCCTACTTCCATCATGAGGATGGTTCCGAATTGTTTTGTTTTCAGCAGAGTGTATTCTCTGGCGTTTTCTTTGTAGATGGGATATACATCGTTTGCTGCAGGATTCACTGTGTGGAAAACGCCGGGCAGAGTTACATTCGCGGATTTTCTTCCATCTGCCACATAGCAGTAATGATGATAGTCATCTACTGTCAGTCTGAAAATCAGCGCATAGCCGCCTGTGTATCTCTCAGCAATTGCCTTATTCTTCAGAAGCTGTCCTGCTGTATATTCTGTATCTTTGATGCTGAAACGTGAGTCTGAGCTGATCCTGTGTACGGAAAGTTTTCCGTCACAGGGGCTGATCAGGATGTTTTCGCGCATATCGATCGGGCGTTCTTCTTTTCGGATGCGCCTTATAAAGAAGTCATTCCATGAAGAGAAGTTCTGTTTTTCGTAAATGCTCAGGTCAATCTTGTTGTTTTTTACAAAATCCGGTACAAATCTGGCAGAAAGTCTGGTGTTAAGCAGGACTCCCGCTGCCTTTGACACGAAAGGTCTGATCAGGAGTTTCAGGCAGAGTCTGCCACCCCGGTCATTATATAAATGCCGCAGGAATTTATCCTGCTCATTCTCTTCAATCGTGATATTTCCTTTTCTGTCAATATACTTCATTCGTATCTTCCCTCCATAAAAGTATAACCGCAGCCTCCCCGTTTCCCGGGAACCGCTGCGGCCAGTCAACAGTTATATTTATTTTATATCAAACGGAACATCTTCGCAAGTGCAAGTGCCACGACTGCAACCAGCAGGATACGTACCGGATTCTGAGGTTTTTTTACCTTGATATCCAGAATAAAAAGCAGTCCCACGATAATCACTGCAATATGTATCACAATCAGGAAATAGAGTCCGCAATATCTTCTCATCAGATAAAGGAACGGCAGGATGATCGCCATGGATGTGATCGGAAGCCCCTGATAATACTGTCTGTTCTCAGAAGTCTCATTCTGTCTCTTTGCTTCTGAAACATTAAAATATGCAAGGCGGATGACAGATGCCACACTGTAAAAAATAAGCGCCCCAATCCCCGCCGATGTATTCACACCCAGACAGTAACAGATCATTGCCGGAAAAATACCAAAGCAGACCACATCACATAAGGAATCGATCTGAATCCCGAAATTCTTCTCATCATCCGTACGGTTCTTCTTTGTTCTGGCTATCTTTCCGTCAAACATATCACACAGTCCGGAAAGCGCCAGACAGAAAATCGCAACCTTAAAATCCCCCTCCAGAGCCCTGGTAATTCCAAATACGGAAATTCCCAGACTTATATAAGTCAATATTACCGTATAATCATAAATTCCTAAAAACATATTTTCTCCCCCTACTTTTCTTCTTGTTCTTTTCTTCCTATTATGAAATACGCCACACAGGTCATCACTGCACTGATAAGCATCTGTGCATAATAGGAAATTCCTCTGCTGAGCAGCATTGCAGGAAGTAATGCTTCTCCGAAAACCGGTGCAAACATCACCAGATAAAGAGACTCACTGATTCCCATTCCTCCGGGTAAAGGCAGCATATCAACAGAGACAGATATGACAGACTGCAAAATCGTAAGGGTTATAATGGAATATCCATGAAATCCCAGCGAACGGTATACCCAGTATGTAACTGTAAATAACAAAATCCTCTGCACCATAGTGATCAGTAACACTTTCAGGATCACCAGCTTGTGACTTGCCCAGAAAGCCGCAGTTTCATGATACTGGTCCATAGACGCTTCCAGTTTCTCAAGCCGGGTTGTCTTTGGCTTAAGGAAACGGAAATGTTCAATAAGTTTCAGACCTTTTACCATGATCCATTTCGCCAGTCCAGGTGCAAATACAAGGATCATCATGAAAGTAACGCAGAAAATATTCAGACCTACACCCAGGTAAAACACCCACATGTACTGGCCAAGATATCCTTCCAGAAAGCCTCTGCCAAAAATCCAGATTACAATTCCGATCACTACCAGAACCGCTTTATAAGTAATTGTGACAATCATCAGGACCAGCGTAGTGACAGGAATCGGAAGTTTGTCCTTTTTCATAAAATAAATCTGCATTGGCTGTCCGCCGGATGCAGACGGTGTGATACAGCTGAAAAAGAATCCCACAAAAGAATACAGAGCACAATGCCCCATCTTTACTTTTGCTCCGAGAGTCCGCATCATATAGAAAATAATTACAGACTCGCCAAGTATGAACAGTACCACACAAACCACACTGACCAGTAAGTAAACCGGATCTGCCTGCCGTACTGTATGAATAATCTCTCCCAGATCCTCTCCCTTAAATACCATATATACGGTAATGGAAAATATAAGGATCAGAAAAATGGTGTTAAATATTGCTTTCTTTTTGTTTCTCATTTGCTTACACTTTCTTATACATTTTTTTACAGCATTCGTCTGATTTCTATACCCAATTCATGTATGTCACAGTGTCTGATATATGTATATTTCTGATATGAAACACATAGTAAACAGTAACGTATTCCTTACAGAACATTTGCCCTCAAATACTATAGCAGCAAAAATACTATAGTCTATCTATTATATCATACCCTGACATTTCTGCATATCATAAATTATGAAAATATTCGTTACTATTCACCGAATATGGAGGTATCTGTATGAAACCACTGCTGGATATTACAGATGTCAGTCTCTCCTACCACAGTTTATCAGGGGAAACCCCTGCCCTTTCTCATATATCCTTTCAACTGATGCCAGGTGAATTTCTCGCCATCGTCGGGCCGTCAGGCTGTGGAAAGTCCACGCTGCTGAATCTGATCTGCGGTCTGCTCCGGCCGGAACAGGGACAGATTCTTCTGGACGGCACACCGGTAACTTCCGGTGACTGCCGTATCGGATATATGCTGCAAAAGGATCATCTGCTGGAGTGGCGGACAATTTATAAAAATGTTCTTCTCGGACTGGAAATCCGCAGGGAACTCACTGCCGAAAAACTTGCTTATGTAAATCAGCTTCTCTCAGATTACGGTTTGGACAAATTCCGCTCTGCTCATCCGTCTGAATTGTCCGGAGGAATGCGCCAGAGAGCTGCACTGATCCGTACTCTGGCATTAAAGCCGGAACTTCTTCTGCTGGATGAACCGTTCTCTGCACTTGACTCTCAAACCAGACTCAGCGTAAGTGATGATATCGGCAGAATCCTGCGTCAGGAAAAAAAGACTGCGATCCTCGTCACCCATGATATTTCAGAAGCGATCAGCATGGCAGACCGGGTTATCATTCTTTCTCCAAGGCCTGCCATTATTCGTAAGATTGTGCCAGTTTGTTTTGATCTGGAAAACCGTACTCCTATGGTTTCCAGAAATGCGCCTGAATTTAAATCTTATTTCAATCTTATCTGGAAGGAGCTGAATCATGATGTCTGAAATCTCATATCATCAGCAACAGTATATCCGACATCAGAAAAGAGAAAAGAAACTTGTTCTTTTTTTGCGGATATTTATTCTTCTTTTCTTTCTGGTGTTGTGGGAAATCTCCGCCAGGACCGGGCTGATCGATTCTTTTATCTTCAGCAGTCCTGTAATGATCTGGCACAGCTTCTGCAGTATGTGCAGAGACGGCTCTATTTTTCCCCATCTCTCTGTTACAATTACGGAAACACTGGTCAGTTTTCTGTTCGTTGTTGTTCTGGGTGCAGGGATGGCGGTTCTGCTGTGGACCTGTCCCAGACTTGCGAAGATCACAGAGCCTTATCTCGTAGTACTGAACAGCCTTCCGAAATCTGCTCTGGCACCTTTGCTTATTGTATGGCTTGGTGCCAACGAACGGACGATTATTGTCTGCGGTATGTCGGTTGCTATCTTTGGTTCGATTTTGAATCTGTATACAGGTTTTGGCGAAGCTGACCCGGAAAAACTGAAGCTGATTGAGACGCTGGGCGGTGGGAAGAAAGAAAAGCTTATGAAGATTATTCTTCCGTCTTCTGTGCCGTTACTGCTCAGTGTTATGAAAGTTAATATTGGTCTGTGTCTGGTTGGTGTTATCATAGGCGAATTTATCGGTGCCAGAAAAGGGCTTGGCTACCTGATCATCTATTCCAGCCAGACCTTTAAGCTTACCTGGGTACTGATGTCCATTATCATTCTGTGCATCATCGCTATTATCCTGTACGGACTCCTCGGACTGATTGAAAAACGCGCCCGCAGATAGTTGTTAATTTTTAACCGCTATTTTTTATAACGAAACGGTTTCGGAAACAGATTCAATATCTGAAAAAATTTTGCTGCAAAAAAGCCCGGAAGATCATCGAGTTCCACTTAACTGGACACTCCTGAACTTCCGGGGCTTCTCTTGTCTCTGACTGTCTGTCAGTTGTTCTGTTTTTAAACCAGCGCCTCTGTCCGGTTACTATCATGTTCCGACCAAAGCGCCTGATAATGTGTATATCATGAATTATTCTTCTCCAAGGCTCTCCACTGCCTCTGTGAAATCCTGTATCAGATCTTTTATATCTTCGATACCCACACTGATACGGATTGTGTCGTCGTACACTCCTGCCTCTGCCATTGCTTCCGGCGTACTATGAATATAAATCGTAGACGCCGGATGAATCACCAGAGTTCTCACATCACCGATATTGGTTGCAATCTTTACATATTTCAGATGATTGATCAGCTTATACGCCCGTTCTTTGGAACCTGCACGGATAGTCAGAATCGCTCCGCCCTTTCCACTAAGCTGTTTTTCTGCCAGTTCATGATATGGACTGGACTCCAGCAGCGGATAGTTGACAGATACACCTTCCAGCTTCTCCAGTGCCTGGGCAAGCCGGAAAGCGTTATTACAGACCCGCTCCATACGAAGACCAAGTGTCTCCATTCCGATAATATTCAGATAAGCGTTCATCGGAGCCAGACAGCCGCCCATGTTTCGCCAGATTCCGTTCCTCAGTTTCACAAGATAAGCAAACTTTCCGTATTTCTTATATTCCTTCATTCCCGGATAACGTTCCGGACTCCAGGAAAAGTTTCCGCTGTCAATGATAATTCCACTGATGGCATCTCCACTTCCATTTATATATTTAGAAGTAGAATGCACCACTACATCCGCACCATACTGAATCGGATTAAGCAGATACGGAGTCGAAGTTGTGCTGTCTACAATCAGCGGTACTCCTTTTCCATGAAGAAAATCTGCTGTTTCCCGGACATCCATTACATTCAGTGCGGGATTTCCTACTATTTCACCAAACACTGCTCTGGTCTTATCTGTAAGAAACGGCTCGATCAGCGCCTTCTCTACCCTCGGTATAAAATGTACTTTGATTCCGAATGCCTCCAGATCATGAAGCAGATCCAGTGTACCTCCGAACAATGCACTTCCTGCGATTACCTCATCCCCTGCCTGCAGGATATTAAGTAATGATAATGTAACCGCTGACATTCCGGAGGAACAGGCTACACCTCCAATCCCGCCTTCTAATTCATTTACTCTTCGCTCAAACGCATCTACTGTCGGATTCGCAATCCTGGTATATGCAAATCCCGGTGCCCGATTCTGGAATACTTTTTCCAACTGTTCTGAAGATTCATATGCAAAAGCATTTGCCAGGCTGATAGGCGGCACTGTTGAACCATTCGCATAATTGTCTACTGCTTTTCCGTGTAATAATTTAGTCTGAAATTCCATGAGCATATTCCCCTTGTAAAATATAATAATCTCCGGACTAACGGTATGTTTTCTGTGATATATCGTTTCCCTGTTTTTACTAATTTCATAGTGTTTTGATATGAATAGTAGTATATATTTTTCACATAAATCTGTCAATAAATTTTCTTATATCAATTATTTATATACACATATAGTTTTTGTCTATATTTTGTTATTTTTCTATAGAAATAATTTAGTCTAAAATCAACATCTTTTTCCATATTGTCGAAAAAACATAGCTTTTTCTATCTTTATCTGGTAAAATTGATATATAGCAATCCTCTAAAATAATGCATCTTAATATAGAGCGTATTTGAAAAATCATTTACAAGGACTGCTATAGATTATTATTTCAGTCAAACGACATATCTGAAAATGAATGTCCTGAAATGTAATTCCACTACATAAGATTCATAACAGAACGGAAGGAGGCCCTTTATGAAAACAAGGAAAAAATGGTTAAGAAAAACAACCGCTATCTGTACTGCAGCACTTCTTGGTACTGCTGCAATTCCATCTACAGCATTTGCAGCAGACAGTTACGCTTCCATTGAAAAAGATGCATGGGCAAAAAAGGTCACAGAAATGGCATCTTCTTACGCTACATCTATAGAAGAAAGCCAGTCTCTGATGTCAGGAATGCAGAGTGACATGATTCTGAAATTTGAAGATTCCGGACGCTCATTGCTGGGGTTTGTCGCACCATTTGATGTCTCCTGGCTGGACAATGTCACACTTTCCAATGATATCTCTTTTACAGAAGGAAAAGAAGGTATTCTGATGAAGGTCCTTCTTAATGATAATAAAATCTGTACTCTGGAATATTATCTTGATCCGGACAGCCAGGATATTTATATGCGCATCCCTGAACTCTCTGATAAATATTTCAAGACCAATCTGGAAGAAGCCGCAGACCAACAGGCTGCCAATATTGAAAATGATCTTGAAGAATTAACCCCTGATGATTCAGATGCAGATATTCCGACAGACAATTTCGCTTCCGCTTATTCTGACAGTCTCAGCCTGACTGTTTCCATGATGTCTGATCTGTCAGCAGCAGCTCCAGAAGCTTCTGTAGTAGAAACACTTCTGGATAAATACGGATCTATGCTTTTTGACAATGTAACAGAAGGCGAAAGCAGTCAGGAAACTCTGACAGCAGGTGATATCAGTCAGGACTGTACAGTATATGAAGGCCAGATTTCAGCCGAAGACGCTGTAAAAACTGCAACTGCAATCCTGGAAGAAGCAAAATCAGACAGTGATATTGAGAACATCCTCGATACCTGGACAGAGAAACTCTCAAGTAATGAGGACCTGCATGAAAGCTTTACCAAAGCTGTAGAAGACGGTCTTGATTTTCTGAAAGATGCAGATACCGGTGATTCCGATGATTCTCATCTCAACACCAGAATCTGGGTTGATGAAACCGGCAGAATTGCAGGACGTAAAATTGAGTTTCAGGAAGGTGATAAAATAACTCCTGTTCTGAACTGGCAGATGACCAGGGACGGCTCAGACTTTGGCTATCTTCTCTCCATTGAAACAGATGATTCCGGCACACTCTCCCTGTCCGGATCCGGTCAGATTGATGGCGGTAAATTAAACGGAACCTATAAAATTTCTCAGGATGATACAGCCGCAGCTGTTATCGAAGTAAAGGACTACGACACCGAATCTGCAAAAGAAGGTTACTTAAACGGTAACTATACTATCACCTTCCCTGCTGATTCTTCAGAAGATACAGATTCTTCTCTTTCCATGCTCGAGAACTTTGCACTTGTATTAGATTTAAATTCAGCAAAAGATTCTGGTTCTGTTGCACTGTCCGTTGAAAGTGCAGGAAGCACTCTCGGAAGCTTCACTGTTACTTCCGGTGCAGGCGAATCTGTTGAAATTCCGGACCTTACGGCTCTTGGAGATGTTTATGACGTAACCAATGAAGATGATATGAGTGCCTACGCAGCTACACTCGACCTCACTACACTTATGGATAATCTGTCCAATGCAGGCGTTCCGGACGAAGTCATCACTTATGTTCTCAGCGGCGGAAGCAATTCCGATGCCGAAGATGTTACTGATGAAAATGCCTCAGAAGCAGAGTCTGATGCTGAGTCTGCTGAAGCAGGCGCAGCCTGACTTAGCAGCTTTATCACTATCGTCTACTGCAGCAGACGGTTCCAGTAATACTTTATCCCGATACCTACTACTACTGCTGTTATAAATTCACAGATCCAGAACGCATTCCACACAGCATCTGCCCCGGCAAAATAGCACAGCAGATAAGCTGCCGGAATGATCACTATAATATATCTTAATAACGAAATCACCAGGGACTGAGCACCTTTGCTCAGTCCTTCTAATGCACCGGAAGCTGTAACAGAGATGGCAGATGGGATAAACCCGATACTGATAATCTGTAATGCTGCAGTGCCAAGTCTTACAGTTTCCGGGTTCTCAGTAAACATTCCCATCAATGTCTCTGATGCTGTAAAGCAGATGATCGTTCCTACCAGCATGATCATACCATTCAGAAGCACAGAAATCCCAAAAAGTTTCTTTACCCTCTTTATTTCTCCTGCTCCGTAATTATATCCTATCAACGGGCGCATTCCCTGGACAATGCCGCTTGCAGGCAGATACAAAAAAGTCTGAAGCTTATAATAGATTCCCAGAACCACTACATAGCTTCCGGAAAAAGCCGATAATATCTGATTCAGGAAAGAGATCAGAACTGACGGCAGGGCAATATTCAGGATTGCGGGAATCCCTACCATATACAGCTTCCCGTCCAGGTTCCTGTTAAGTTCCAGATATTTCCTGCTGATCTCCACCGGAATACTACACTTCTTATATGCGATCAGATATACAATAACTGTAAATACCTGGCCAAGACCAGTTGCCAGTGCTGCACCTCTGATCCCCATTTCCGGAAAAATCCCCACTCCGAAAATCAGCAGCGGATCCAGGATAATATTGGAAATACAACCGATCATCAGACTGATCATTGTCAGTTTCATTCTGCCCACAGCCTGAAAAATCTTTTCGAAGGACAGGCTGATCATGATCACTGTGGAAAATGCAAATGCAATGGTTGAATACTGCACACCAGATGAGATCACTTCCTGCTCTTTTGTAAACATACTGAGAAATACAGGCATAAACGGAATACAGATTACTGTAAAAATAATTCCATGGATAATATTAAAGAGCATACCATGGGTAGCTGCTATATTCGCATTTTTAATATTTTTTGCTCCCAGCTGAAAAGAAATCTGTGCATTGATTCCCACACCGAAACCAATGGCAACTGCATTAATAAAGTTCTGTACAGGAAATACCAGAGACAGAGCTGTCATCGCCTGCTCACTGATCTTTGCCACAAAAAAGCTGTCTACAATGTTGTACAGTGAATTCACCAGCATAGACAGTACCATAGGCATTGCCATAGATGCCAGAAGCGGCAGAATCGGTTTTTTCTTCATAAAAGTATTGTTCATTCTTTTTTCCTTTCTCTGTTTCATTGCAACAAAAAACGCCACACAATTATCTCTACATTGCTGTATGATAATCGTGCGGCGAAAAGAGTTCATGTTTGTCACAAGACTGAAAAATCCACACCAGTTTTGGTGTGATTAACATATCATAATTTATCTCCTGCTGTCAAGACTTTTTATCCATTTTACTGCGTTTTCCTGATTCGGTGCTGAATACGGCACTGCAATGCATACAGGATCGTAGATTACACCTAATTCCTGTTCAAGCTCACTGTCAGTAATGGAAATGTGCGTAGTATCTGTCTGCATTCCAGACTTCTCAAAAGCTTCCTCACCCATCAATTCCTTCAAATCTGCAAATGGCTCATTCTTCTTCAAAGTCTGATAAAGCTTCTCCGGCATAACCATAATATCAATGGAACCTGCCTGGATCTGTGCCATATAAGCTATCTGTGCATTATAATCAAATTCTGCCATTTCAGAGTCCGTAGTAAGATTCACGCCTATCTCTACTTTACTATAGGGATCATCTTTGTACCCAAGTGTTTCTTTGATTTTCTGCTCAGGAGTTTCCGTATCATTTGCCATTGAATTTACCACTGTCATGGACAGAACTGTTTTTATTTTGGACTGTTCATAGTAATCCTTTATTCCGAATATAAGAGCAATCACTGCGATCACTCCGAAAATAGCCGGTTTATAATACATCCAGATATATTCCAGCTTTTTCTTTGGTCCCATTCCCTTTAATTTTTCTTTCTCAATCAGACGTCTTTCTTTCTTTGACAAATCCGATTCATTCTTAATCTCCGGATTCAGCACGCTTTCATCGTGCTCTTCTGCCTGTTCTGCTCTGTTCTTACTCTGGTTCTTGTCCTGATTTTTATCTGCCATTCTCTCTCCTTTGTATTTTCTGCATAATGGTCTTCGGTAACTGTTCAGCAATCCGCCATTCTGCGAAACACCTGACGGTTGCATTCATAAGATTTACTGATTACTATATCACATTTTCCATTATGTGAACAGTTATAATTCCCGCAGTTTCCGAAAATAGAATTACTACATTATTATATTACCATTCATTCTATTCTCAGTAATGCAGCCAAAATTCATTCCTGATTTTCATCCCCTGACTATACATGATCATTCTGCAAAATATTTTGCTTTGCATATGCAGAGGCCGCAGATATGCCGGAAACTGTCACCACTGTCAGCATATATACTAAAACCGGACGCAGCCAAAAATAAATCTGACAGTTGCTGACTCCCAGACCTTCTGCACATTTTTTCAGAAGGTCTGACATCGCTGGATGAAGAAGATAGATCAGGAAAGCATATTTTCTTCCGGTTTCCACCAGTACAGAGGGAAAATTTATTTCCCTTCCATATAAAATAAGCCACAGAAACAGACAGATCACTGCAACACAATTTCCTGTGTAAATTTCTCCTGCCCCTCGGAAAGCATATTCCATCATGCTGAGTGCCACACCGAAAATCATCCCTGCTTTCAATCCCCATTGCTCCTGACGTTTGCATACTATCTTATCCTGATATTCACGGATCATCTGACCTGTAAGGAAAAAGCTCATTCCTGTAAACAGAAAGTTTCTGTATTCCATAGTGTGATAAAATATGTCAAAAAAGACACAAAACTCCGCTCTCCATAAAAGTATTGCCAGCAATACAGGTGCCATACAATATGCAGCCTTACGCATTCTCCATTTTTCAAGCAGGAGAGCAAGCAGATAACAGTAAATTAATGCAGGAAGAAACCATAAATGTGCTCTTACCGGAGAAGTACTGTTGTACACGAAAAATTCCTTCAGATGCTCTGTACTCACAAGCCCTTTTATCCATGTCCATACTCTCTCCCCATTCCAGGCTTTCATAAAACATTCCCAGATAAAATAAAACACAACTGAAACTGCAAAAAGCTTCATGATATGCAGGATTTTAGACAATATTCTTTTTGAGGCATTGCAATTTTGATAATAACAGAAATACCCGGATACCATAAAGAAAAACGGCACCGCACATCTTGCCAGTACTTTTACAAGCTGCCCGGCCTGTCCCGGAAAGCTTACATGGATGCATACCACCAGGCACGCAGCAATGGCCTTTACAGCATCCAGACTTTTATTTCGCATTTGATTTCTCACCCACCTTTTTCTGTTGTTTCATCTATAGCAGCAGAACAATCCGTAAAAATATCTAACCTGACATCATTTCAGTCAGACAGATAAAATCATCTGCTTCGCTGCTATAATATATCAAAGCGAACCACACATGTCAAACCTCAGGCAGATACAGAAGTCATCAGCCAGCTTCGGTCCACCCTTGCAAGGAGTCTGGCATTATGATAGGCCATTCTGAGAGTCAGGCAGGTACGCCCCAGATATTTGCTTCCGTCCGAAGTTTTCATACACGCCAGTGCAAGGTCGGGTTTTCCCGGATGGCGGAGACAGATTGGGAGCAGCAGTTGAATTGAGTGATTATAATACTGTGGAATTGCCGTTCTGTAATCTGCCTCAAGCATTCTTTTTGTCTGTTTCAGCGCGCCGTCAAACAGCTGCATTTTCATGCTGCTGTCACGTACTTCCTTTGGAAGACGGGCAGCATTTTCCTCATCCCCGAAAATATGCTCGTACTGTGGAATTACCGGAAGTTTTGTATCAAACACAAGATCTGACGGATTTTCCACATAGCATGCCTTTTCCGGCAGACAGGTGATTCCTTCTTTTAACAAATAGTATTCTGTATAAAAGCCATCCAGAAACCAGGGCTGCCTGTCCGGGACCAGATTGGGAATAAAATACGCATAAATCGGCTGATAATAGTAATTAAAGAGTCCTGTATTAAATATGGCATAATTCTTTTTCTCCCACACCTTCTGTTCTTCATAAAGGCGTTTAAATGTATGTTCCAGGTATCCTTTCAGAATTCCGTTATCATCTGTATCCGAAAAGCTCCACTTCTCCGGCACCATCCTTGCCAGGTTCTGAATCTGCCGATTATAGTCTCCGCAGTAAGTAAAATCAAATAAATTAATCATCAGGCTCCTCCTGTCCCTGCACCTTTCATATTGTCATTACTGTTCTCTCTTAATATTTATTGTATTTTGGAAAAAATATGGCAGAACTGCCAGATTATGATTTGTATGAAAATCAGTTTTGATTGTTATTATTTAACATACCATAATTTCTGTCAAAAGACAAGGATTAGCATCCTCCAAAAAATGTCAAAAATCACCATCTGACTTACCATTCAGCCAGTATAGTATTATCCATCCGGTAATACCTGATGCTTGTAGCCTGCCGGTCAGCTATGTTATACTCTACACATATCAGCAATACGCAAATGCAGGCTGAACAACTGTTTCTATCCGCATTTGCGGGCAAGACTATTTTTCTTAAAGAAGGTTTTACAATGAAAAAAGACGGCTACTACTCTTCCGGAGAATTTGCACGGATGGCACATGTAACACTCCGCACTATCCGCTATTATGACAAACAGAATATCCTCAAACCCTCCTATGTAACAGAATCCGGCGCACGTTTTTATACAGATGAGGATTTTGCAAGACTTTCCCAGATCCTGCTTCTGAAATATCTGGGTTTCTCCCTGGATGACATACGGGAAATGACCATTGACGACTCAGACTATCATTTTATGGAAAATTCCCTGAACATCCAGCTAAAGCTGGTACGTGACCGTATCGAACAAATGCAGCTGGTGGAAAAGGCAATCCAGGATACCACAGATGCGATCCGCTCCCATCATTCCATAGACTGGAATCAGATGCTTGACCTGATCCACCTGACAGGCATGGAGAAAAGCATGAAAAATCAATACCAGAACGCCTCCAACATTTCCTCACGCATTAATCTGCACAGCCTTTATTCCCAGAATAAACAGGGATGGTTTCCATGGGTTTATGAGCAGTGTCAGATTCATCCGGGGATGCGTATCCTTGAACTTGGATGCGGCGACGGTGTTCTGTGGACACAGAATATTTCCAGCCTCCCCGGTAAAGTTTCCGTTACTCTTTCTGATCTTTCATCCGGAATGCTTCGTGATGCCAGACGTGCTATCGGACGCAAAGACAGCCGTTTTTCCTTCGAGGCATTTGACTGTGCAAGAATTCCTCATGAAGACAGAAGCTTTGATCTGGTCATTGCAAACCATGTGCTTTTTTACTGTGAAGATATCTCTGCTGTATGCAGCGAAATTCAACGTGTGCTCACTCCGGGCGGAAAACTGATCTGCAGTACCTATGGAAAAAAACACATGCAGGAAGTCAGCAGACTGGTCCGGGATTTTGACGACCGGATCGTTCTCTCCGCAGACAAACTCTATGAGCGTTTTGGCAGAGAAAACGGAGCAGATATCCTGGCACCGTATTTTTCCCGTATTTTCTGGGAAAGCTATAAGGACTCTCTTCTTGTCCCCGATGCAGAACCGCTGATTTCCTATATCCTCTCCTGCCATGGAAATCAGAATCAGTATCTTCTGGACAAATACAAAGATTTCCGGGGATTTGTATCGCGAAAGACAAAGGATGGGTTCTTTATTACCAAGGATGCCGGCATTTTTCTTTGTGAAAAATAACCAAAATTTAACTTTTTTGTAAAAAGTGCTTGAAGGTGACCTAAGGTCACCTTTTATAATACAATCACCAGAGTCAGGATGATATCGTAACTCAGACTGACAATCAGAAACCCGTTGATTAGTACCGCAGTCGCCTGATATTTTGCTTATCATTTACACAGATAACTGACAGAATATCGCTCCGACCGCATACTGCCAATAACAAAGGAGAATACACATGAAAGGTATTATTTTAGCAGGCGGTTCCGGCACACGCCTTTATCCGCTTACAATGGTAACATCCAAACAGCTTCTGCCAATCTATGATAAACCAATGATCTACTATCCCATGTCTGTACTGATGAACGCAGGAATCCGAGATATCCTGATCATCTCTACTCCGCAGGATACTCCTCGTTTTGAGGAACTTCTTGGTGACGGACATCAGTTCGGTGTCCATCTCACCTATGCAGTACAGCCAAGTCCGGACGGACTTGCTCAGGCATTTATCATCGGCGAAGAATTTATCGGTGATGATACTGTTGCCATGGTTCTCGGCGATAATATCTTCGCAGGACATGGACTGAAGAAAAGACTGAAAGCTGCTGTAAAGAACGCAGAATCCGGCGAGGGTGCAACTGTTTTCGGATACTATGTAGATGATCCGGAGAGATTCGGTATTGTAGAATTTGACCATGAAGGCAAGGCTATCTCAATTGAAGAGAAACCGGAGCACCCGAAGAGCAACTACTGTGTCACAGGTTTATACTTCTATGACAATCGCGTCGTAGAGTATGCAAAAAATCTGAAACCAAGTGCCAGAGGCGAACTTGAGATCACAGATCTGAACCGCATCTATCTGGAAAAGGGCGAATTAAACGTAGAGCTTCTCGGACAGGGATTCACATGGCTGGATACAGGTACACACGAGAGCCTTGTGGAAGCCACCAACTTTGTAAAAACAATGGAAAGCCACCAGCACCGCAAAATCGGTTGCCTGGAAGAGATTGCATATCTCAATGGCTGGATTACAAAGGAAGATGTGCTGAAGGTTTATGAAATACTGAAGAAAAATCAGTATGGTCAGTACTTAAAAGACGTTCTGGACGGTAAATATCTGGATGTATTGCACTAACCGAAGCTTTTAGACCTGTACAACCGAATTCGCAGTCAAGTGAGTGATATATCAAATTTTCAAACAGTTATTTGATATATCACCCGCCATGCAGCAAGGCGGATAATTTTATCTGCCTGACTCTATAACAGAATCTTACAGATATTCATATTATATATTTTTTAAGGAGAATCACTATGAACATTATCGTAACCGGCGGTGCCGGATTTATCGGAAGCAACTTTATTTTTCACATGTTAAAAAAATACCCGGATTACCGCATCATCTGTCTGGACTGTCTGACCTATGCAGGAAACCTTTCCACTCTTGCACCTGTCATGGACAACCCAAATTTCCGTTTCGTAAAAGAAAGCATCACCGACCGCGAAGCAGTTTACAAACTTTTTGAGGAAGAACACCCTGATATGGTTGTAAACTTCGCTGCAGAGAGTCACGTTGACCGTTCCATCGAAAACCCGGAAGTTTTCCTTACCACAAATATTATCGGTACTGCTGTTCTCATGGATGCATGCCGCAAATACGGTATCAAACGTTATCATCAGGTATCTACTGATGAAGTTTACGGAGATCTTCCATTAGACAGACCTGACCTGTTCTTCACAGAGGAAACTCCGATCCACACAAGCAGCCCTTACAGCTCTTCCAAGGCTTCTGCAGACCTTCTGGTGCTGGCTTACCACAGAACCTACGGACTGCCTGTAACCATCAGCCGCTGCTCCAATAACTACGGACCATATCACTTCCCGGAAAAACTGATTCCGTTAATGATCGCCAATGCATTAAATGACAAACCACTTCCGGTATACGGAACAGGCGAAAACGTTCGTGACTGGCTCTATGTAGAAGATCATTGCCGCGCAATCGACCTGATCATCCACAAAGGACGTGTTGGAGAAGTTTACAACGTCGGCGGACACAATGAAATGACAAACATTGATATCGTTAAGATCATCTGCAAAGAACTTGGCAAACCAGAAAGCCTGATCACCTACGTAGCAGACCGTAAAGGTCATGACATGCGTTATGCAATCGACCCGACTAAGATTCACAACGAACTTGGCTGGTTACCGGAAACAAAATTCGCAGACGGTATCAAGAAAACAATCAAATGGTATCTGGATAACAAGGAATGGTGGGAAACTATCATCTCCGGTGAATACCAGAACTACTATGAAAAAATGTACGCAAACCGCGGGGAGGCATAATTTATGAGAATTTTTGTAACAGGTGTAGGCGGTCAGCTTGGACATGATGTTATGAACGAACTTGCGAAACGCGGCTATGAAGGTGTGGGAAGCGACATTGCTCCTTCCTACAGCGGAATCGCTGATGGCACTGCAGTTACCACAATGCCTTATGTTCAGATGGATATCACTGACAAAGCTTCTGTAGAAAAAGTCATTAAAGAAGCAAATGTTGATGCTGTGATCCACTGTGCTGCATGGACAGCTGTAGATGCTGCCGAAGATGAAGATAACCAGCCGAAGGTCCGTCTGGTAAATGTAACCGGAACTCAGAATATTGCTGATGTGTGCAAAGAGCTTGACATCAAGATGCTGTATCTGTCCACTGATTATGTATTCGATGGTCAGGGAACCACTCCATGGGAGCCTGACTGCAAGGACTATAAACCATTAAATGTCTATGGACAGACAAAGCTGGACGGTGAACTTGCCGTATCCGGCACAGTTGATAAGTTCTTTATCGTCCGTATTGCATGGGTATTCGGCAAAAACGGCAAGAACTTTATCAAAACCATGATCAACCTCGGAAAAACTCATGATACTCTCTCCGTAGTCAATGACCAGATCGGTACACCTACTTATACCTATGACCTGGCAAGACTTCTGGTAGATATGATCGAAACTGAAAAATACGGTTATTATCATGCAACCAATGAGGGCGGATATATCAGCTGGTATGATTTCACAAAAGAAATCTTCCGTCAGGCCGCTGCCATGGGACACCCGGAATATCTCCCGGAAAACATGACAGTCAACTCCGTCACAACTGCAGAGTATGGCGCTTCCAAAGCAGCCAGACCGTTTAACAGCCGCCTGGATAAGAGCAAACTGACAGCCAATGGTTTCACACCACTCCCCACCTGGCAGGATGCACTTGGACGGTATCTGAAAGAACTGGATTTCTAAATAAAAAAATCCGGCAGGACACCCAAATGACAGGTGTTTTGCCGGTTTTTTTATTCTTCTCTATGCAGTTTTCTTCTTCTGCGCTGTCTGCCATACGCAGCATCCCACGATCAGAAGTATTCCCACAACATCAGTCATCAGTGACGGGTCGATCAGCATCAGTCCGCCTGCTGCCATTAAGACACGAACCGGTACAGACATTTTCACTGACAGAAAGCCTTCCAGTGAGGAGGACAATCCAAACACACCAATCAGTGAGGTGATAAAGATCTGAACAACCTTAAGCGGTGTGGTATCGATCAGCAGCATTGCCGGATTGAAGCAGAATACATAAGGTACGATAAATACTGCGATAGCCAGCTTGGAGGCTGTAAATGCAGTCTTCATCGGATTGGCCTTCGCTATGGCTGAACCTGCGTAGGCAGCCAGCGCTACCGGCGGTGTGATATCTGCAACAATACCAAAGTAAAATACAAAGAAATGAGCTGCCAGTGTAGGTACTCCCATACGTACCAGGATCGGAGCACAGGTTGCTGCCATGATACAGTAATTGGCAGTGGTAGGTACACCCATACCAAGTACGATACAGCACAGCATAGTCAGAAGCAGTGCAATGATCAGTTTTCCGTTTGCAACACTGATGATTCCGTTGATCAGGTCATTGGCAAGTCCTGTCATGGTGATGGAACCGGAAATGATTCCTGCAACACCGCAGGCTACTGCTACGGAGATAACACCTCTTCCTCCTGCTTCCAGCGCATCAATACATTTGGTAACACTGATTCTGTTTTCTTTGTCAAAAAGACTTACGATAACAGAAAGAACGATTGCATAGCTGGCAGCCTTCTGCATGGTCATATAGTTTCCGGACACCCAGATTACCAGCATGACCAGAGGTAATAACAGATAGATTTTACGGATCAGAAGCTTAAATACCGGAAGTTTTTCCTTCGGAATTCCGGAAAGTCCTAATTTCTTTGCTTCCAGATGTACAGAAATAAAGATTCCTGTAAAGTACAACAATGCCGGCAGAATCGCCCTGACAATAATGTTGGAGTACGGTACACCCACAAAATCTGCCATAAGGAATGCGGCAGCTCCCATGATCGGAGGCATGATCTGTCCACCTGTGGAAGAAGCAGCTTCTACTGCTCCGGCAAATTCCGGTTTGTAGCCTGTGTCCTTCATCATCGGGATTGTAACAGAACCGGTTGTTACTGTGTTACCTACAGAGGAACCGGATACCATTCCACAGAGTGCAGAACTGATAACCGCTACCTTTGCCGGTCCACCTGCATATTTTCCTGCAATGCAGTTAGCCAGCTGAATAAAGAAGTTGGAGATTCCTGTTCTCTCCAGAAACGCACCGAAAATAATAAATACCACAATATATTTAGAGCATACATTTACAGGTGTGGAGAAAATACCCTCTTTTGTGTAGAAAAGATTCCGCACCAGGAATTTCACTCTTCCCCAAAATGCCGGATTGGTAAGCCCTACAGCCAGTGCATAGATCAGGAAAAAACCTGCCACAAACAGGATCGGCAGGCCCACGCATCGTCTGGTAAGCTCGATCAGTGCAGCAATACCGATAATACCGATCACAATCTGATAAGGGGCAAATCTGGTACCCTGATTGATGATCTGATTTGCAGAAAAAGTAAAATACAGAAAAGCACCTGTGCCTGCGATCATAAAAATAATATCGCCAATCGGCATGTAGTTTTCTCTGATGTCTCCTTTTTTCGCCGGATAGGTAAGAAATCCGATAAGAATGATCAGCCCCAGAAAAGAAGTCAGTCGGATTTCCTCCAGGAAGGTTGCAAATAAGGTAACATAGATACACCACAGAGAAAAGGCAACCAGCAGGCCGCGTACAGCCAGCTTATATTTGCCGGTCCACACACGAATATTGGATTCGCGGTCGTATTTCTTCATTACTGCATCTACATCTGCTGTGCTCATGTTCTCAGAACCAGCCTGCCCTTCCGGGGATGTGTTTGCTTTTTTTATCTTATTTTCTTTCATCCTGACTATTCCCCTTTCGTATCCACTGTAATTCCATGCTCTGCATAATAACGCGCCGCACCCTTATGGAAAGGAATGGTCATACCGGAAGTAGCGTTTTCCAGAGAAAGCTCCGCTCCTTTTGCATTCTCAGCAGAAATCTCGTCTGCATGGTCAAAAATTGCCGCAGTCATATCATAAACTGTATCCTCATCCAGAGATTCGGACACTACGATCGTCGCCTTGACTGTGATGGTTTCTACAGGCTCATCCTGTCCCGGATAGGTTCCTGCCGGAATCTGGTAGGATGTATAATATGGACAGTCACTCAGGATCGAATCCCTGATCGCGCCATCAATATTAATCATATAGACACCATTGGTAGTTGCAAGCTCTGTGATAGCTGTTGTAGGTGCACCTGCAACAATAAACGCAGCATCAATTTTTCCATCCTTCAAAGATTCCTTGCTGTCCTCAAAAGACAGATACTGGGGATGGATATCATCCAGGGTAATGCCGCCTGCATTTAAAACATCCAGAGCATTGAAATATACACCGGAGTTTGCCGCACCGATAGATACGCTCTTGCCCTTCAGATCTTCCACTGTCTTAATGTCAGGATCCATGGTAAACAGCTGGACAGTCTCTGCATACAGGCCGCCCAGAGTCCTGAAATCATGGGTTGCACCGTCCTGTTCAAATGCTCTTACACCGTCCCATGCATAGGCCATTACATCTGACTGGACAAATCCAAGCTGAAAATCTCCGTCCTGTACTGACTGCAGGTTCGCTTTGGAACCACCTGTAGAAACCGCTGTAACCTTTACATTTGTATTATTGGTAATATACTGGGCCAGTACACCACCGTAGGAATAATACGTTCCCGCCGTACCGCCGGTACCGAACGTCAGACGTTCTTTACTTTGTCCGCAGCCGCTCAGAAGGCTGACTGCAAGTGCAAGAGTCAAAACAAGGCCAACAATCCTGCCAGCTTTTCTCCTGCCTCTGAAAAGCTCTTTGTTTCTCATAAATCCATCTCCTTCAGGTACATAATATTTTGAATTATAACATATTTTTTCAAAAAATGATAATCTTTATTGAATAATCTTACAAAAAACGTTACAATAAAGGAAAAACATGGATAACAAAATAAATAACAACCCAATGGAGGTATCTATTATGTCCGAAAGAAAATACCCTGTCATCACAATCAGCCGGGAGTTTGGTGCCGGGGGACACAGTATTGCAAGAGTAGTTTCAGAAAGGCTTGGTATCCCATATTACGATCGGGATTTTGCAAAACAGGCTGCTGCCAGAAGCGGATATTCCCAGGAGGATATTGATCGTGAGGGTGAAAATCTGAGCCGCAGTGCCAGACTTCTTGACAACATTCTGAATAACTCTGCAGGCTATTTCAGTTCCCATGATGCCATTTATCAGGCTCAGAAAGAGCTGATCCTCCAGTTCGCAGCAGAACAGGACTGTATTATTATCGGCCGCTGTTCCAATCTTATCCTGCGAAATGCCGGTATTCCCAGTCTGGATATTTTCCTTCATGCAGATGTGAATCTCCGCACAGAACATATTCAGAAATTAGGCCTAAACGGAAAGGAAGATCCCAGGAAATATCTCACCAAAATGGACAACCTGCGTGAAACCTATTTCAAAACCTATACAAAACATGAGCTTGGCACTTATCACGATTATGACCTGTGTCTGGATACCGGAAGCCTTGGATACGATAACTGTATTGAGATTATCACTTCACTTGCAAAACAGCAGGGGTTGAATCTGAAGCATCAGTAGAAGGACCGCTGCAAGCTGTAAAACAGCAACAAGGCTGTGGCAATCAGAAAATCTGTGCCACAGCCTCTTTACTTCAGTCCTTTTAATAGTTGTTTCTAAATTTCTTTTATTTTACAAACTCATCCAGAGAACTGATCTGGATTCCTTCTTTTACAAAAGCCTCTCTGATTTTTTCCACAAACGCCAGAGCCTTGGCTCCGTCTCCATGAACGCAGACAGAATCTGCCTGAATATCAATATCTTTTCCTGTAATTGCAGTAATCTTTTTCTCTTTGACCATACGGATCACCCTGACAATAGCCTCATTTTCATCAGTGATCACAGCACCTTCCTTACGTCTGTTTACCAGAGTACCATCTTCTTCATAGGCGCGGTCTGCAAAAACCTCCATAGCTGTACGCAGGCCCATATCCTGAGCAGCCTTTGCCAGTTGTCCGCCGGAAAGAGCAAGTACGATCAGACTGCTGTCAAATTCCTTGATTGCCTCACAGATTGCAGTAGAAAGGGCATAGTCCTCTGCAGCCATATTATATAAGGCTCCATGAGGCTTTACATGCTGCATTTTTACACCGGTTACTCTGCAGAATGCATCCAGTGCACCCAGCTGATAAAGCACATATGCTTTTGCCTCTGCAGGGGAAACACTCAGATTTCTTCTTCCGAAGCCCATCAGATCAGGAAAACCCGGATGTGCTCCTATACGAATTCCCGCTTCCTTTGCCATTGCCAGCGTATTTCCCATAACTACCGGATCTGAAGCATGATAACCGCAGGCTACATTTGCAGAGGAGATTAGCGGAATGACCTTATCATCATTACCGATTTTATAGTTTCCAAAGCTCTCTCCCAGGTCACTGTTTAAATCTACTGTATACATTCATCTTACCTCTTTTTTATTTATCATCCTTTGATTTTCAGCACATTTTCTATAAATCCCGTATCTGCCTTTCCGTCGCAGAATACCTGATTCTTCATAATCTGATACTGGAAATCAAGGTTTGTCTCCACACCCATGACCACCATCTCATCCAGCGCAGAGCGCATTTTCTGCAGGGCAGCCTCTCTGTCAGGCGCATGGACGATTACCTTCGCAATCATGGAATCATACTCTGACGGAATCTTATATCCTGTATAAAGAGCAGTATCCACCCGAACTCCGTTGCCTGCCGGAAGATGCATATGCTGTACTACTCCGGGACTTGGCATGAAATTCTTTTCTGGAATCTCTGCGTTGATACGGCATTCAATAGCATGTCCTTTAATCCGGATATCTTCCTGTTTAAAGCTTAACTCCTCTCCCATAGCCACACGGATCTGCTCAATGATCAGATCTGTACCTGTAACCATCTCCGTTACTCCATGCTCCACCTGGATTCTGGTGTTCATTTCCATGAAATAGAAGTTGCCTTTTGGATCTACGATAAATTCAATAGTTCCTGCATTGGTATAACCTACTGTTTTCGCAGCAAGAACTGCATATTCATTCATTTTCCTGCGGGTTTCTTCATCAATGGCAGGAGAAGGGGATTCCTCAATCAGCTTCTGATGATTTCTCTGTACCGAACAGTCACGCTCTCCCAGTGCCACCACATTTCCATGACTGTCTGCCATAATCTGGATTTCCACATGGCGGGGATTTTCTACAAAACGTTCAATGTACATGGTATCATCCCCGAAAGCATTGGCTGATTCTCTCTGTGCCATATTAAACTGAAACTCAAATTCATCCTCATTGGCAGCTACACGCATTCCCTTACCGCCGCCTCCTGAGGAAGCCTTGATCATAACCGGATATCCAATCTCTTCAGCCAGCTTTTTACCTGTTTCTGCATCATATACAGGTTCCTTTGTTCCCGGTACAACCGGTACACCGGCATCCATCATGGTTTTACGGGCATGGGACTTGTTACCCATCTTATCAATAACATCTGCATCCGGTCCGATAAAAGTAATTCCGTTTTCTTTACATTTACGTACAAACTCACTGTTTTCTGAAAGAAAGCCAAAACCGGGATGGATAGCATCTGCTCCCATATTTTCTGCTGCAGCAATGATCCGGTCCATGTTCAGGTAGCTGTTTCTGGCAGGACCTTCTCCGATACAGATACGCTGGTCTGCCAGCTGTACATGAAGGCTCTTAGCATCTTCTTTTGAATAAACAGCCACACTTCGGATCCCCAGATTCCTGCAGGCACGTATGATCCGGACTGCAATTTCCCCACGGTTGGCGATCAAAATTTTATTAAACAATATGAAAGCCTCCTTATCCTACAGTCTCTTAACGCGGAACAGAGGCTGTCCGTATTCTACTTTCTGTTCATTGCTTACCAGAACTGCTTCTATCTCACAGTCATAGTCACTCTGGATCTCATTCATAAGCTTCATAGCTTCCAGAATGCAGACTGTCTGTCCTGCCTTTACCTGATCTCCCACCTTTACAAAGGCAGGTACATCCGGAGCAGCTGCTGAATAGAAGGTTCCCACGATAGGAGAAGTGATAAACAGACTTTCCTCCTCTTCTTCCTCAGCCTTTTCCACAGTTGTATTCACAGGTGCAGATGCAGCCACAGGTACTCCCGCTGCAACTACAGGAGGATGATCCAACTTGCTCATTGTAATCTTTACATCCTTGTCCTTATATGTGAATTCGTTAAGTGATGAATCCTCAATAATCTTTACCAATCCCTCAATCTTCTCTAAATCCATCGAACATTATCCTTTCTGTCTATTCTATATTATTTTTATGGTTATTCTTCAAACAGCTTACGCAGTCTCTTTGCCACCAGACGGCAGTCCAGAACCTCTTTACATGGCTGATGAATGATCTTTCTCAGCCCGTCAAGTTCTTTCATTTCCTCAACATAAAGAGCCTGAGCCTCCTGTACGGTAATTGCCTTGAAATGTATCTTATCATCTGTTTTTCTCTGTACCAGCTTGGGAATATCCACAGATGCTACTGTGGCAATTTTCCCATAACCGCCCGTTGTCTGACGGTCAGCCAGCAGAATGATAGGTTTACCATGGGAAGGTACCTGTATAGCCCCAAATGCGATTCCGTCGGAAATAATATCCGAAGTCTCCTTAGGAGCAATAAACGGTCCCTCCAGCCTGCAGCCCATACGGTCAAATTCATTTGTCACTGTATACTCACTGCCCAGGAAAGTCTGGATGCCCTGTTTGCTGAACATACCATCCTGCGGTCCCATTACTACCCGCAGTGTTGCTTCTGTCTGATCAAACTCATCCATATCAAGCTTTCGGGAAAGGAAAAACGGCAGATAACGTCTCTTAATACGAAATCCGATATAATCGTCCGCTTCCAGTTTTCTTCCCTTAAATCCGCCCAGACCACTCTTTAAATTGGTGCATCGGCTTCCCATCACTACCGGAATATCCAGATAACTGGAAAAAGCAATATAACCTCTGCTTCCCGTTCTGGCGCTTCCAAATTTCAGTACATCTCCCTTATTCATATACAGGGCTGTATACATGGGAGCCGGCTCTCCATTAATGGTTGGCTGGAAATCTCCGCCTGTGATTGCAATGATAGTAGCTGATGTAAATTCAAGGGTTGGGCCTATCAGCGTTATCTCCAATACTGCCTCATTCTCCGGATTATCCAGAAGAAGATTGGCTATTTTGAATGAACGGACATCCATGACTCCTGCCACACTGAATCCCTGACTCTGATATCCATAACGCCCCAGATCCTGAACCGTTGTCATCATTCCGCCTTTTAATATACGAATTCCCATTTTATGCCTCCTCATGAACGGTGCACTGGTATTCGCCACGTTCTACTAATTCTCTGATCCGTTTGTACTCATCTTCATCGATCGGTACAAAACGGATATAATCTCCTGCCTCTACCAGAATCGGGATTTCACGGTCCGGATCATAGGTTTTTACAGGTGTCATTCCCATCAGCTGCCATCCTCCCGGAGAATCCAGAGGATAAATCCCTGTCTGGGAACCACCGATTCCCACACTTCCTGCATTGATCTTGATTCTGGGATTTGCAAGACGGGGTGTATGGATCCTTTCATCCAGCCCGCCCAGATAACAAAAGCCCGGAAGAAAACCAAGCATATAGATCAGGTAATCTCTGGAAGAATGAATCTTTATTACTTCCTCTACGGAAAGTCCGGCATGTTCTGCAATATTCTCAATATCCGGACCATATTCTCCCCCATAGCATACAGGGATCTCATAAACTTTTCTGCATCCTTCACCTGCTGTAACTTCCATCTTTAACAGAATTTCCAGTCTTTTTTTCAGGTCATCGTAGGAAATCACACGCGGGTCATAATTAACCAGCAAAGAACAGAACGCAGGGATCATATCTACAACTCCCTCTATATGCTGTTCTTTCATAAGCTGTACAGTGGCAGTGATCTTCCGGTTGATCTCCGGACTGATCTCTTTGCCAAATTCAACCAGAACAGAAGAATCACCTTCTGTTAAAATTCTAATGTCCGGCATAATCTGCTCCTCTTTTCTTAATCTTTTCGCCATGTCTTTTTATCTGCTTCTTTCTGCATCACATGGCTGTTAATGAACCAAAAAGGTGTAACCTGGACGATCACACCTTTTTGATATACTCTCCAGTCTGAAAACCGGATACATTTTCCTCAATTATAACAATGTACCGATCTTAGATACAAATGTAGTCACACCGAGGTATGCTGTAAGAATTACCACGATCACTCCAAGAATGGTAAGTACTACCGGATGATGATAATTCTCTCCCATAATAGATTTCTTATGTGCAGCGATCAGACAGATTGCCAGGGTGATCGGAAGGATCAGACCATTCACAGCACCTGCAAGTACAAGAAGTACTGCCGGATTTCCAAGGATAAACATAATGGCTGTAGAAATAATGATAAATCCGATGATCACTTTATTTTCATTTTCCTCGATAGACTTGCTGAAAGTCTTCAGGAAGGAAACTGAAGTATAAGCTGCACCGATAATGGATGTGATTGCTGCGCACAGAAGAACCAGACCTGCAAAACGGTATCCGATTTCACCAGCCCCCTGCTTGAAGGCGTCTGCTGCAGGATTTGCAGCATCCAGTGTTACGCCCTTGACAACAACGCCCAGAACAGCCAGAAACAGGAAAATACGAACAATCGTAGCAATGATCATACCCATAACAGAACTCTTGTTGATCTCTTTCAGGTTCTTCTCGCCTGTAATTCCTGCATCAATCAGACGATGTGCGCCGGAGAAAGTGATATATCCTCCAACAGTACCTCCCAGAAGTGTAAGGATTGCAGGAATCAGATTTGTGGCACCGGCTTCCGGTACAAATGTATTCTTCAATGCACTTCCTACCGGTGGTTTTACCACAATGATCACAACAAAGATTACGATAATCATAATGGCACCCAGTACCTTGGTAATAGTATCCATGGCACTTTTGGCATTTTTCAGCACAAATACCAGGATTGCCAAAAGACCTGCCAGTATGTAACCAACTTTGGTAGGTATTCCAAGCAATGTGTTAAAACCAAGTGCTCCGCCACCTACGTTTCCGATATTAAATACCAGACCACCGAATACGATCAGTATAGATACCAGATATCCCAGTCCCGGAAGTACCTTATTGGAAACATCCTGACCACGAAGTCCGGTCACACAAAGCACACGCCAGATATTCAGCTGTGCAATGGCTGCAAGGATTACGGAAACCAGGATAACAAATCCAAAACTTTCCTGATACTGTCCGGTAAACGTTGCTGTCTGTGTCAGGAATCCTGGTCCGATTGCAGATGTGGCCATCAGAAACGCTGCGCCAAGTAAGGCTCCGCCACTCTTTTTCTTTTCGCTCATTTTTATTGCCTCCTTTTCATATTATTATTGCCCATTATACTAAAAAATGAATATTTACACAAGCAAAAATTGTTTTGATAACTTTTGATATCAGATTTTTATAATCTGTATTTTGTAATAAAAAACAGCAAAGGAGTGTCCGGATTCCCATCCGATACAGCTCCCTTGCTGTTTTTTCAGTCAGGTGGATATAATCATCCACTTTGTTATTTGCTCATATAACCGAATAATTTCTTTGCAGTTTATTCAGTTAAAATGTAAATTTATCCGCAAAATATGCATCCAGTTCATCAATCTTCACACGAACCTGCTCCATAGTATCACGGTCGCGGATTGTAACTGCTCCGTCGTTTTCGGACTCAAAGTCATAAGTTACACAGAACGGAGTACCGATCTCATCCTGTCTTCTGTAACGTTTACCAATGTTTCCACGATCATCATATTCACAGTTATATTTCTTGCTTAACTGCTGATAGATTTTCTCTGCACCCTCATTAAGCTTCTTGGAAAGAGGAAGCACACCGATCTTAACAGGTGCAAGTGCCGGATGGAAATGAAGGACAGTACGAACGTCATTCTTCTCTGCATCCAGAACTTCCTCATCATATGCGCTGCACAGGAATGCAAGTACCACACGGTCAGCACCCAGTGACGGCTCGATTACATATGGGATATATTTCTGCTTCTTCTCATCATCAAAATATGTCAGATCCTGTCCTGATACGTTCTGATGCTGTGTCAGGTCATAGTCTGTTCTGTCAGCGATTCCCCAAAGCTCGCCCCATCCGAATGGGAACAGGAACTCTACGTCAGTAGTAGCTTTGCTGTAGAAGCTTAACTCTTCTGCATCATGGTCACGATAACGAACTTCTTCATCCTTCAATCCAAGAGAATGTAACCAGTTCAGGCAGAAGTTCTTCCAGTATGCAAACCACTCAAGGTCTGTATCCGGCTCACAGAAGAATTCAAGCTCCATCTGCTCGAACTCACGTGTACGGAATGTGAAGTTACCCGGTGTGATCTCGTTACGGAAAGATTTACCGATCTGACCGATACCAAACGGGATTTTCTTACGTGATGTTCTCTGAACATTCTTGAAGTTTACGAAAATACCCTGTGCTGTTTCAGGTCTTAAGTATACTGTATTCTTGGCATCCTCTGTAACACCCTGGAATGTCTTGAACATCAGGTTGAACTGACGGATATCTGTAAAGTTATGTTTGCCGCATGTAGGGCATGGTACATTGTGATCTTTGATGAAGTTCATCATCTCTTCCTGAGACCATCCGTCTACAGAGCTCTCAAGTTCAATGCCATTCTCCTGGCTGAAGTCTTCGATGATCTTATCTGCGCGGAAACGTTCATGACATTCCTTACAGTCCATCAGCGGGTCAGAGAAGCTTCCCAGATGTCCGGATGCAACCCATGTCTGCGGGTTCATCAGAATTGCACAGTCAACACCTACATTGTATGGGGATTCCTGAATAAATTTCTGCCACCATGCACGTTTTACGTTATTCTTTAATTCTACACCAAGATTACCGTAATCCCATGTGTTTGCAAGACCACCATAGATTTCGGAACCCGGGTAAACAAATCCTCTTGCCTTTGCCAGCGCAATGATTTTGTCCATTGTTTTTTCCATGACTATTCTCCTCGTTCTTTTTATAAAATGCGTGTAACTGTTCATATCCGTCAGGCAATTTGATTCACAATCCATTCCGCTATTTGATTAACGTAATAAACAGCTACAATTAACGTTATTATAACTGTATCTGATTTCTTTTTCAAGGTATCTCAGCTCATTATTTCCAGAATTTCCAGACTTTTGAACCGTTTTTCAGTGTTCGCAGCAATATAGGTATGGATATGACGTTCCAATTCATGGAGTACTTCTTCTGTAACAGTAAATGTATAAAGCTTCCCAAGAGAAGCAGTTACTATGTACTGCATGGTATATAATGCAGGTGCTGAGATTCTCTTTGCATCATTTACATGTCCCAGACAGGCTTTATCCAGAATACCATGATTCTGCTGAGAAAAGAAAAGCTCTTCTCCCTCCACAGGCTGTCTTTCGCAGCACACACAATGAAACAGTGAAGGACACAATCCCTGTGCAGCCATCATACGAAGTTCAAAAATACACCTCACCAGCCTGTCATCAATATTCGGGTTCAGAAGTGCCTTCACTGTCACATACAGAAGGTTCATAGATTCTTTCTCGTCAATCCCCTCCTGTCCGAAATAATCTGCCAGTTCCAGAAAATAATATCCATAGTAGATTCCAGGCTGTTCGCCTGCCAGTTCCACAAAATGATGACTGATGGATACCTGATTCAGATTATAACTGGAACGCCCCTCATAAAGGGCAAAGGTTCCAAACACAAAAGGATTGGCAGCCGCCAGAAACTGGCTGTTTGGGCGGCGGGCTCCTTTTGCAAACGCGGAAATCTTGCCTCTTTCTCTGGTGAGAAGGACGATCCGCTTGTCATATTCTCCCACAGGCATGGCAGAGAGCACTACTCCCTGCACAGTTATCAAATCACTCATTCTCTCTGTTTCCTGACTGTCTTTTTATTTAGATTTCCTTCTTATCGTAACCAAAGTTCTTGATAAGGAAATCACTGTCTCTCCAGTCTTTCTTTACTTTTACCCAAAGCTTCAGATTCACTTTTGATTCCAGCATACGCTCAATCTCATATCTTGCATTACTTCCGATTTTCTTTAACATCGCACCCTGTTTGCCGATGATAATTCCTTTGTGAGACTCTCTTTCACAGATAATTGTCGCATCAATATCCACGATTGGATTTTTTCCCGGACGTGTTTTCATCCGGTCAATGGCAACTGCGATTCCATGCGGAATTTCCGCATCCAGTGCATGAAGTGCTTTCTCGCGGATGATCTCAGCCACAATCTGACGCTGAGGCTGATCAGTAACTGTATCCTCGTCATAAAACATAGGACCGTAAGGCAGATATTTCAGGATACAACCGATAATATCCTGTGTATTCTGTCCACGCAGTGCGGAGCATGGGATAATCTCTGCGAAATCGCATACTTTTCGGTAGGTGTCAATGGCAGGAAGGATTTCTTCCTTTGATACAGTATCAATTTTGTTGATGATCAGGATTACCGGCACTCCGATTCCCTGAAGCTGTTCTGCAATATGACGCTCTCCTGCCCCGATAAAGGTACTTGGCTCTACCAGCCACATAATGGCATCTACCTCTTTTAAAGTTCGCTCTGCCACCTGGACCATATATTCTCCCAGCTTATTCTTTGCCTTGTGGATACCGGGAGTATCGAGAAATACGATCTGACCTTCGTCACAGGTATAAACGGTCTGGATACGGTTTCTGGTTGTCTGTGGTTTCTTGGATGTGATAGCGATCTTCTGTCCGATGAGATGATTCATCAGAGTGGATTTACCTACGTTTGGACGTCCAATAATCGCTACAAATCCGGATTTAAAATTTTCGTTCATTCTGTTCTTTCCTTTTTTAACAATTGATCAGTGGTTTCACTTCCATCAGTACATCAGAGGCCTCAGCCACCTTGCTCTCGCTTCCCACCACACATATCTGATCTGCTGCCAGAACTGCCTCTATAATCTCGGCCAGTGCATGGATATCCTCTGCAGACGCATTCAGAATCTGATCACGTTCTTTCTGGAGCATCTCCTCTGTCACACCGCAGAAATATGCTGTCTTGGAAACAGAACCTTTCATCTGAGGTGTCCTGGGAACATCCTTTCCGCTGATGGTACCAATGATATATTTTGTCATCTCGCGCTCATCTGCCTGAAAATTGCGGATATAATCCGGAATCCCCTTATATACATCCAGTGTACGTTTCAGATGAGGATCGCGATAAGATACCAGATAGCTCTCACCATTCCTCTTAAATCCGCTCATACATCCATATGCACCGCCCTTTACGCGCAGATTCATCCACAGATAATCATAACTTAAGATAACCTTCAGAATTTCCAGTGCACCTGTATATTCCAGGCCTTTTTTCTTAAAGTTACCGGTCTGAGCCACATACTGGACCTGTCCGGAAGTCTTAAATCCCTCATTCTTCTTTGTGCAGGTCAGCTTCTCTTCCGATTTCTCCACCGGCTCTGTGCCAAGTCCTGCCTTTACAGTTCCCGCCAGTTTCTGAACTGTCTCCAGGGACTCTCTCTCACCTGTATAACTGATCATAAAGTTCTCCGGACGGAGAATTTCTTTCATCAGTTTACAAAGCTCTTCTACAGTTTCCTCTTTTCGCTGTTCAAAATCTTTTTCCAGTTTCTCGATAAACTGATAATATCCGATTCCCGCCATCTCATCCTGAAATGCAGCCATCGGAGAAGAATATGCAGCTGCTCTGAGTACAGCAGTGGAATGTCCGGCACCTGTCAGGTTTACCTGTGCCCTGGACTTCACAGATGCAACAATCTCATAGAGACGCTTGGTATCCTCCAGTTTCGAGCTGTTCAGGATCTCCCCGATCATTTTGAAAAGGAAATCCATTTTCGTATAAAGTGCCTTACCTCTTACAGAGAACATAGCCTGAAACTCTTCTGTAGAATCAGCTCTGTCAAAAACCTCTACCCCACAGTTGATACCGCCTGTATTGGCATTGATTTCATTGAACAGTTCTCCGTATGTGTAATTCTCTGTATCCACATAACCCAGTACGGATTTCAAAAGTCCCAGATAAGGAATCTGCTCAGGCGCAATACTGTCAGTCTTAAACATCAGGTCTACGTAACCGATACCATTTGTGCATACGTCATGGTAAAGGAACAGACTGTCATCTACCGTTAATTCTTCATTTATGATCTTTGCAGCTTCTCTTTTAATATCACTTCTCTTTAACATCGGAATGCACTCCAGTGCTTTTGGATCTTCGCCGGCTTCCTGATATGCTTCCAGTGCTTTCGTCTTCTCAACCATTGCATCCAGCTGTTCTTCAGAAAGACTGCTTCTGTATGCTTCCAGCTTCTCCTCCAGCTCTTTCTCACGCTGGGCTGCCAGACCTTTCTTCGGCACAAGAGTCATGATGCATCCATGTGGATTCTCAAGAAGATATTTACGGATCAGTTCTTCAAAATATCCTTCGTTTACTGCCTTTTTCAGTTTTTCAAAAACTGTAAGCTGCTGTACCTGTGCAAAGGGATTTCCTTTTTCATACAGCCAGTCTCCCAGAATATCCAGACTGTACATCAGTCCTTTCGGATAAGAGGAAAAATCAGCTTCACGATAGCGGAATTCAAAGTAATTGATTCCTGCCTCTACAGCTTTCCTGTCAATTCCATTCTTAACAATATCTCCCAGTACCTGTCTGATCACAGATACGAATTCTTCTTTTCTGTCCGGATTGGAACCTTTTGCAATTACTGTAAAATATGGCTGGAGAATACCATCATCATAAGATCCATAGACATCCTTGCCTGCTTTTACATCCAGAAGTGCCTGCTTTAACGGTGCTCCCGGTGCGCTTAACAGTGCGTAATCCAATACCTCAAATGCCATCGCCATCTGACTGTCCGCAGCATTTCCAACAACCATGTTATAAGAAAGATAGGTATTGTCCTCTTCTCCCTCATTCTCAGCAACCGGATACTCAAGAGTCACATCCTGGCATGCTCCGAATGCTTTCTGTTCCTGAATAACAGAATCCACATCCAGATAATCAAAATGCGACAGATAATGCTCATCCAGGAATGCCAGTTTCTCTTCCATATCCATATTTCCATACAGATAAATATAGCTGTTGGAAGGATGATAATAGGTTCTGTGGAAGTTCAGGAAATTTTCATAGGTAAGATCCGGAATATTTTTCGGATCACCACCTGATTCACATCCATAAGTGGTATCAGGGAAAAGGTGATTCATAATCTCCCGTTCCAGAACTTCATCCGGTGAGGAGAAAGCACCTTTCATTTCATTATATACAACACCGTTATATTTCAGCGGTCCTTCCTTCTGTTCCAGATGATAGTTCCAGCCTTCCTGACGGAAAATCTCTTCTCTTTTATAGATATTCGGATAAAATACCGCATCCAGATAAACATGCATCAGATTCTGAAAATCCTTATCATTGCAGCTGGCCACAGGATAGCAGGTTTTATCCGGATAAGTCATGGCATTCAGGAACGTATTCAGAGAACCCTTTACCAGTTCTACGAAAGGATCCTTTAATGGAAATTCCCTTGAACCGCAGAGTACACTGTGCTCCAGGATATGTGCCACACCTGTGCTGTCCTTAGGCGGTGTGCGGAATGCGATATTAAATACTTTATTCTCATCATCATTCTCGATCAGCATAACTCTTGCACCTGTTTTCTTATGGCGCAGAAGCCAGCCTGTAGAATGGATATCTGTCAGATTTTCTTCTGTCACAACTTCATAAGCCGTCAAATTTTCTTTGTTCATGTATGCCTCCAGTAATTTTTTTTGGCTTTTCTTTATAATCCGCCTTCTCCCGGGAAATGTGCCTCATAAACTTCTCTTGCTGCCCTTGTTATCATTTCCAGTTCTTCCTGCATGTTGATTTCCTCCGGAAATGCAATGGCAGTGGTATAAATATCGTTCTGAATCTTACTCTTTGCACTTTTCTCGCTGATATGGACAATCCCGCACAAGATTGTGTTATAGGCCTTATCCTTCTCGCAGAGTTCCATATAGGTTTTGACCATATGGCAGCATTCTCTGTAAAGCAGTTCCCTGTGAAGTTCGCTCTTTTCCTGCATTTCCCTGAATTTCAGTCTGGCAAGGTTTTTCTCGATTTCTTTTCTGGCTCTCCTTAAACCAAATAGCTTTCCCGCTGTATCCTTGCTGTATTCCATTGCCATCCAAAGCGCCAGATACCCATCAGCACGCGTACCGGAACCTGCCTCTGAAGGTTCTCCGTAACGCAGTTCCCACAGTTCCTTACGGACAGCATTTGCCTCCTCATCTTCGCCTGCAGCAATAGACTGGTCAAGAAACATCTTTCTTTTCATCGGATCATGCTCTCTGTAATAAAGAGCAATTATTGGTGTGTCTGTCATATATTTATCCTTTCCGGTTACTTTATCTGTAACTGTTTGCTACCTTTATCTTACAATCCCCAAATTTACTTTCATGGCTCTTCATAGGTAAGCTCTGTTTCTGCCAGAGACAGCGCCTCTTCAATAACCTGATCCATATCCATGTAGCGATACATGCCGAGTCTTCCGCCAAAGATCACATTCTTCTCTTCCAGTGCGCGACGTTCATATTTGTCAAACAGTTCACTGTTCTTCGGGTCATTGACCGGATAGTACGGTTCTTTGCCTTTCTCCCATGCTGCCGGATATTCTCTGGTGATCACAGTCTTTGGCTGTGTACCAAATTCAAAATGTTTATGCTCGATGATCCTTGTATACGGAACTTCATAATCTGTATAATTGACAACCGCATTGCCCTGATAATTTCCCATATCCAGCACTTCTGTCTCAAATCTCAGTGATCTGTATTCCAGTTCTCCGTAACAATAGTCATAAAATTCATCGATCATACCTGTAAAGAGTACTTTATCTGCCTGTGCAGTCAGTTCTTCTCTGTTTGCAAAGAAATCTGTATTCAGACATACCTGTACACCCTCCAGAAGTTTCTTCACAATACGTGTATATCCACCTTTGGGGATTCCCTGATAAGGATCTTTGAAATAGTTATTATCATAAGTATAACGCAAAGGCAGTCTTTTTATGATAAATGCCGGCAGATCTTTACACTCCCTGCCCCACTGCTTCCTTGTATATCCCTCTACCAGTTTCTCATATACGTCCTGTCCAACCAGTGCAAGCGCCTGTTCCTCCAGGTTCTTCGGATGGGTAATGTGCATTCTTGCGATCTGTTCCTGTATCTTCGCCTTTGCTTCTGCAGGAGTACGTACTCCCCAGAGCTGATGAAAGGTATTCATATTAAACGGCAGATTATATAATTCATCCTTATAGACTGCAATCGGTGAATTCACAAAATGATTAAATTCTGCAAACTGATTGATATAATCCCACACCTGTTTTCTGGAAGTATGGAAGATATGTGCACCGTATCTGTGTACCTGGATCCCCTCTACTTCTTCTGTGTAAATATTACCGCCGATATGACCTCTCTTATCGATCACAAGGCATGTTTTCCCCCGTCTTGTGGCCTCATGTGCAAATACTGCACCAAAAAGGCCGGCTCCTACTATCAGATAATCATATTTCTTCATGTGCGACACCTTCTTCTTGTAATATTGAAAAAGCAGTAACGCTTTTTTTGCGCTACTGCCATTATAACAAATTCATCCGAAAATGGATAGTCTTTCTATTCTATTATTTTCCTGTCACTTTATCAAACACATCTGTGATTTCTTTGGATGGTGCTTTTGTAGCCAGACTGAAGATAATGATCATCACAAGGCTGACAGCAAAACCTACAGCCAGAGAATAAAGTCCTGTATAAGAACCAAGAGTCTGTCCTGCTACAAACGGTATATAATCCCAGACGATAACTGTCAGACCACCGGAAACAATACCTGCAACTGCACCTGCAAGGTTTGTTCTTCTCCAGAACAGTGACATTACCACAGTCGGACCAAACGCTGCACCAAGACCGGCCCATGCATTGGATACCAGTCCCATGATACTGCTGTTCGGATTCCACGCGATCACAAATGCCAGAACAGACACCACGATAACCGTAAGTCTTGCAACTGCAAGGATTTCCTTTGAGTCTGCATCCTTCTTAATGAACTGATGATATAAATCCTCTGATGCTGCGGACGCTGTTACCAGAAGCTGTGAATCAGCTGTAGACATAATTGCCGCAAGAATACCGCAGAGGAAGATTCCTCCGATAAACGGAAGTCCCAGATGACTGGAAAACAGTTTATTGATCATCTCGATAAATACACTCTCTGAGGAAGATGCACCATTTTCACCAAGTACAGTCGGAAGCAGATATGCACGACCTATAATACCGATAAAGCACGCTGCTGTCAGAGAAAGGATATCCCACACGATTGCGATCGCACTGGATTTTTTTAATTCTTTCTCACTCTTTACAGCCATGAAGCGGGTAAGGATATGAGGCATACCGCAGTATCCAAGTCCCCATGCAAGCTGGGAAAAGATTTCAACAAATGTATATGGGCGCTCTCCGTTCTCAAAAGGATTCAGGAAAGCTGCTGCTCCACCCGGTGCTCCGCTCTGTGTCAGAAGATCACTCAGACTTCCGCTCAGTGTCAGATATGCAACCAGCGGAACGATCAGAAGACCGATCAGCATCAGTGTTCCCTGTACAAAGTCAGTTACGCATACAGCCATAAATCCCCCCATAAATGTATAACAGAGGATGACTGCTGCACCAATTGCCAGAGCTATATGATAATCAATTCCAAATACTGTGTTAAAAAGTTTACCGCCTGCTGCCAGTGCAGAAGCTGTATAAACCAGGAAAAAGATTACGATCACGATGGATGAAAGCAATAACAGGATTCTCTTCTTATCCTGAAATCTGTTCTCAAAAAATGCCGGGATTGTAAGGGAATTGTTTGCTGCGATCGTATATTTACGAAGTCTGTGTGAAATACACACCCAGTTTAATACAGTTCCGATGAACAGACCTACAGCAATCCAGATCTGTCCTGTTCCCAGTGAATAAATTGCTCCCGGAAGTCCCATTAAGAGCCATCCGCTCATATCTGATGCCTGTGCTGAAAGAGCAGCTACCCATGCATTCAGTCCACGTCCGCCCAGAAAATAATCTTCCGAGCTGCTTGTTTTTTTCATATAAACCACACCAATGACTATCATAAGTAACAGATAGGCAACAAATGCGGACAATATGACCATTGTTGTACCACTCAAATTTACTCCTCCTTTTTTCTTCTTTTTTTCATACACTCTGGATTTGTCAAAGTATGTTCTGTTTCCTTCACATATTTATCCAAAAACAGAATACAGTCATTTTATATACTGCAAAAAGTAACCGGGTACCACTTCTGTACCCGGCTACTTTACCACATTACCTTAGCATCACGCAAGTGTATTTCTTGTTTTTCGACATTTTTCCGCCATTTTATGGAATTATTACTGTTACCGTCCGGCAAAGACCTTCACAGTAACTGTTTTATATTTTTACACCCAAACAGGTACTCTGTCAATCAGAAATTTATCTGTTCCTGTCTGCCAGCCTGTTTACATTCTCTTTTTGCTGTATGTTTTCTGCCTGCCAGAGCGTGTCTGAAAAATGCTTTACGCAAGATGTGCGTCACAATTTGTGGGAGATTTTGTTCGGATGAGGGCGTCGTAGTGGGCTACGACAACCGAATTCGGACAAAATATACCGCAAAGTGGGGCGTGCAGATTGCGGGAATGATTTTTCAGACACGCTCCAGGGCTTTATCTTTTTTCAGATAAACATTCTTAATATAGGAAATCAGTACCTCTTCCCCATGATCATTAAGTATCCGCAGCAGTCCCTCCAGATCTCTCTTTGTCTTCGGATGGATAAACCACAGCTTTTCCTTACCTTTCAGATAATAGTCCAGCGGCTGATGCTGATCATACTTATCCCCCAGATAATTTCTGGAAGCACTGATCCTGTCCATCACCATTTCCGCAATATATTTACGGGGCATGGGCACACCATTGATGATATGCTCATCTCCCGGTGCATAATCTACCCAGTACTCAAAATGATGTTTGTTGCGCCCTTTATGATGAAGCCAGGATTTTGATATTCCTGTATCTTCTCTTTCTGCATTGTTGGGACTTCTGTCTCCCTGATAGTATTTACATCCAACCAGAAATTCCACAGGTGCATATTTGGACAGGTCATGAAGCAGTCCCTGTTTATACATACCAGCCCGGAAACAGTAATGCATAACCAACAGCTTATGTCTGGTTATTGTTTTAAAGTGCAGCCACGGATGCATCTTTCTTCTCCTCCTCTACAGCCATCAGCACCACGATCGTACGCGGTGTGACCTTCAGCTTTTTACTATAAGTTTCCTGTTCCTGCTCCAGGAAACCATTCTCTTTCACAGCACTGGTATCAATCACTTTCTTCCATTTTCTGTATCCTGCCAGATTAGGAAGCGCAAAAATACAATCTTCCCAGTGAAAGTTATATGCAACGTATATGGAAGCATCCTCGCTGCCGTCTGCCCGGTGCGCATAGGCGCCACAATACATAATTCCAAGCAGTCTGGATGTGTTCTCAGAATTCATATACCATGCGCGTTCTCCATGAAGGGAAACATCCGGCAGTCCCCTAGTCTGATAATCCACTCCGTACATTTCTCCTGGAACATGAAGAATCGGATGTTCTTTCCGGAAAGCAATGGCATTCTTTACAAACTGAAACAGGGATTCATTTTTCTTCAGTGCTTTCCAGTCAATCCATCCAACCTGATTATCCTGACAATAGGCATTATTATTTCCGTTCTGTGAATTTCCAAACTCATCCCCGCCATAGATCATAGGAACACCCTGACTGAGCAGCACCATAAGAAAAGCATTTCTGATCTGACGTTCTCTCATCTGTCTGATCTGCAGCCTTCTGCTTGGCCCTTCCACGCCACAGTTCCAGGAATAATTATAACTGCTGCCATCGTGATTATTCTCCTGATTTGCTTCATTATGTCTGTAATTATAGGTCACCATATCATTCATGGTAAAGCCATCCTGACAGGCCATATAATTAATGACTGCATAGGTATTTGGATTCCTTCTGATATGGTAAGCAGCCGCTGAAACCATATCCTCGTCACTTTTCAGAAAACGGCGCATATCCTGCAAAAATCCCGGATTATACTGTGCAATACATTTGTCTTCCGGTTTCTTCTTTTTCCGGATCTGGCTCTCATCAAAATCGTGAAACATCAGCCGGGTATCACTTAAAACCCCGTCATGCATCAGCAATTTGGCAGAAACTCCCTCACCCAATACATGAAATCCGTCTACATGATAGTAAAGCTTCCAGAACTGCAATGCCCTGAGTGCTGTCACAGGATTACATTCTCGTGGAAAATACATTTCCATGATACAGGCAATTCCGGCCTGATGCAGTTTTTTAATGAATGTTTTAAACTCTTTCTCCGGATCATCTGTTGCACAGTAAGATCTCTTGGGTGCAAAATAATAGCCATACATATATCCCCAGAAATTAACACGTCCCTGTGTATGCTTCTCAGATACCATTTTCTCAGATTCAGAATTCTTACAGGTACCGCTTTCCATAAATTCATATGCAGGCATCAGTTCAATTGTATTGATACCAAGCTCTTTCCAGTACGGGATCATTTCCTCCAGTGCCTGAAAAGTTCCCTTTGTACCGGTTATCGTCCGATTCGCTTTTGTATATCCGCGCACATGCAGTTTATAAAGGATCATTTCGTGATATGGAATAGCCGGATTTTTGTCGTTCTCCCAGTCAAAAACTTCTTTTTTAAGAAATCCTCCCCTGACTTTGTGCGGATTCGTACCCACCTCTGCACCAAAGCGTTCCCGTCCCAGAATCTTGTACGCACAGGGATCAGTATACACCTTTCCATTTATCAGAAAATTGTACTCGTACTCTTTCAGATCAAAATCCGGAATATACATTGCATATACATTTCCGGTTCTGTTTTCTTCTGTAAAAGGAATCTCCACATAAGGTTTTGCTGATCTCTTTTTGTAGAGAATCAGAGATGCTCTGCTGTCTTCCGGTACCTCAACTGCAAAATTACAGCCATCTGCCAACGGATTTGCACCAGGCACAAGAGCCAGCCCCTTTTCTGTTTTCATCTTTCTGCTCTCAGCCATCTCTTTCTCTCCTTCATATTTTTTCTTGTTGCTCATTACACTTTTCAGAAACACTATACAACGCTATAATGTAATCTGAAGTTCTACCGGACAATGATCGGAACCCATAATTTCAGAATGGATTTCTGCGCCTTCAAGCTTATCCTTCAACTGTGGAGACGTGATAAAATAGTCAATTCTCCACCCTGCATTCTTCTCTCTTGCTTTAAATCTGTAAGACCACCAGGAATATCTGCCCTCTACATCCGGATAAAAATAACGGAATGTATCGATAAATCCACTCTCCAGCACCTTACCAAAGCATGCTCTCTCTTCATCTGTAAATCCGGCATTTTTCCGGTTGGTCTTAGGATTCTTCAGGTCGATCTCCTGATGTGCCACATTGAAATCCCCGCAGCAGATCACAGGCTTACTTTCCTGCAATTTCAACAAGTATGCCAGAAAATCCTCTTCCCAGTGCATACGGTATTCCAGTCTGCGCAGTTCACTCTGGGAATTTGGTGTATATACAGTCACCAGATAAAATTTTTCATATTCCAGGGTGATCACACGCCCTTCTTTGTCATGTTCCTCAATTCCAATTCCATACGCCACAGACAGTGGCTCTTTCTTTGTAAAAACAGCAGTTCCGGAATATCCCCGTCTGTTGGCATAATTCCAGTACTGATAATATCCCGGAAGTTCCAGCTTCACCTGCCCTTGCTGGCATTTCGTTTCCTGCAGGCAGAAAATATCCGCATCAAGTGCTGCAAAACTCTCTTCAAACCCTTTGCCAATGCATGCACGTATACCATTTACATTCCATGAGATTAATTTCATAATCAACTGATCCCCTTTGTTTTCTTATTAGCCCTGTTCAGCATTTGCTAACGATTCTCCCCTGAACGCTTCTGGTCTATTATAGCACGTTTCATGACTGTAAAAAACCTCTTTTTCTCCGGTTTCTGCTCATTGCATTTTTTTCCGGTTTCTGCTACAATGAACTGACATCAGATAAACATAGTCCCTGATAAATAAGAAAGAATGAGGAATATAAAATGAGTGACGAATTTACAGCTGGCGGATGTAACCCGAGTGACTGCGCTTCCTGCGGTGGTGGATGCAGTTCAGCCGGCGGATGCGATCCTGTTGAAAACCACAAGACAATCACCCTTACCATGGAAGACGATACAGAGGTAGAATGTGCGATCCTCACCGTTTTCCCGGTAGATGCGAAGGAATATATCGCACTTCTCCCACTTGATGAGAACGGTCAGAATGAAAGTGGCGAGGTTTACCTCTACACATTTGCCCGTACTGAGAGCGGTGATCCGATGCTTTCCAACATCGAAAGCGATGAAGAATATGCAAAAGCTGCAGTTGCTTTTGACACAGTTCTCCAGAATGCAAAAGATTCTATGGAGAAGATTGACTAGAGCGTGTCTGAAAAATAAGAACCATCACCATTTTATGAAATGTGTGATGGTTCTTATTTTTTATCTTATAGCAGTCCTATAGCAATTCCATAAATTACTGCAAACAATCCAGTCCATCATAGTGTGAAGTTCTGCGTCAGATATCTTTGCCGTGCCGGTGCTACGGCGACCGACGACAACGCGGAAATAAGAAATTCAGACGCAAGATTGTTTGAGAAATCAACTTGTTGGCACACTGGTGTTGCTATGGAAATCGTGATGGGTAATTCTACCATTCGATTCTTTAATAACACCAATCCAGACTTAATCAGAACTACACTCCAATGCTTAGGGGGAATGTCTCATGCCTGGTGATATTTTCCTTTGCCTCTTTGAAACGCCCCTTGTCAGCTTCGGAAAGAAACGGATAGGTCTCAGCACTGTAAGACAGCGAGAGCCAAAACTGTTTACTCATTGGAGTGATCTGTATTCGTATTGTTGAATGATAAGAGCCGTATGAAAGGAGACTTTCACGTACGGTTCCGTGAGAAGTTTGAGGTGAGAGTCCTCTTACTTACTCGACGAGAGGTCGACTAATCAACTAATGGTTGCCTCCTACTCGATTTATTTTGTTTCAATTGCTTTCTGTGCCCTTAATTTTTCATTTGCCTTCTCTACATTCAGTTGTGTCAAAAGAAGAACGACGAGAATATTAATCAGCATTGGGAGCCACAGGTACATAAAGTGAAGCATATTGATGCAAGACTGTGACTGAACTGCCAGTTTTCCGTTGAATCCACCGAAGTCAAGCAGCCAGCCTACAATTGCTGTTCCAAGTCCGCTGCCGATTTTCAGTCCCATGGATGTACATGAGAACATAGTTCCGTCGATTCGCTTTCCATACTGAAGGAATGTATGCTCAGAACATTCTGCAACTAACGCATTTAAGTTGCCCTGCCATGGGGCCATACCAATTGCACCGATTGCAGTACCAACTAACATCAACGGTACATTGCCCATATAACCTGCAACAATGACGATTCCGCGTCCTGCAGCAGCTACTAAATATCCTGAGAAGTTCAGTTTATAATACCCTTTGAATTTCGCAACCAAAGCCGGAAGGAATGCAAGTCCTACAATCAGTGCCAGGTTGATTGCACCTGAGAAGGTTCCCAAAAGTTCTGCTTTTCCAAGTACATAAGTCATATAAAAAATTCCCATGTTAATGATTGCAGAATAAGTCTGGCGAAGGATATCTACTACAAGGATTACCAGATAATATTTATTATGAATCAGCATTTTAATAGATCCGATTAAGCTGTATTTTTCTTCAGCTTTTTCTGTGTTTCCATCTCTGAGTTCTTCCTCCGGAAGTTCCTTTACAGAAAATACTGTAATCGTATTGGAAATCAGTCCGATTATAGCGTAAATGATTGCGATGGTTCTCCATCCGGCAGCTCCGCCCCCCAGTTTTTGAACAAGATCTACTGTAATTGTCTGAATGATAAAGCTTGTTCCAAATGCAAACATGAAACGGATAGATCCCATCTGTACACGTTCTTTTCCATTCTTTGTGATTAGAGCGGTCAGTGTAGAGTAAGCAATATTGTTTGCTGTATAAAACCCTGCATTTAACAGTAAATATGTGATAAAGAACCAAATATACTGGGATGTTCTTCCAATGGTTGTCGGTACAGAAAATGCCGCAATCAGTGTGATCGCACATCCAAAATATGCACCGAGCATCCAGGGTCTTGCCTTACCCATTTTAGTATGTGTCTTATCAATCATTGAACCAAAGATAACATCTGAAATACCATCCAATACTTTTGATACAGCAATCAGTGAGCCGATGACACCTGCATTCAGCCCTACCGTATTGGTCAGATAAATCATAATGAATGATGACAGGAATGCGAATACCACATTACCGGCAATATCTCCAGAGCCATAGCCTACTTTATTATACCATTTTAAATATTTCTTTTCTTCCATCGTATTCTCTCCTTATCCCTCTAACATTTTTTCCTGACGGATGATTCCATTGGAAGTCCCGTATCATAATCTAACTGTCTTGGTTCATACTCTTCATTTTCTCTCTGTCTTGTATAGCCTTCGTTTTCCCAGTTTGGTATGAAATCTTTTCTCCATGGACGCATGCGCCACTGATAACCTCTGTACAAATCTCTGGTACTATTCATATGTTCAATCAGCCTGTCATGCATTTCATTTCTGATTTCTGTATAAGTTTCATCATCAATCAGGTTGTTCATCTCATACGGGTCTTTTTCCAAATCATAGAATTCATCACTGTCTAACAGATGAATAACCAGTTTATACCGTTTGGACATGACTGCCCTCATAATCTGCAGACCGCCGAATCCATCGTGGTCAAGCTCATATCTGGTAAATTCTGTGTATACCACATCGTTGATTTCCTTTGATGGCTCATAGATCTGCGGCAGCATACTCTTTCCTTCCAGTAATTTCGGAATCGGAAGTCCAAAGTAATCCATGATTGTCGGTGCAATATCAATGTGGGATGCCATCGCATCTTCCACGCAGCCCTTTGCGCCGCCTTTGATAATCAGAGGGATATTTGCCACTTCCCTGTACGCGGCTGCATTTTTGGAAAATAATCTGTGCGCTCCGAGCATATCTCCATGGTCAGATGTGAAGATAACCATCGCATCCGGTGCGACTTCTTTGATTTTATCCAATACTCTTCCGATTTCATAATCTGCAAAGGAATTACATCCAAGGAATAAGGATAATCCATCGGATGGCTTATTGATTTCGTCCTCCGCTGCATGTAAGTTCTTTCCGGACCACAGTCTCTGCATGAATGGTTTCTTAGAAAGGTCATCCTGAAAATTCGGACAACTGTCGAACCTGAACCCATCATACATATGATTAAATGGTGCCGGACAAAGAGACGGACCGTGAGGTTCATCATAAGATACACTTAAGAAGAAATCTTCATCCTTATGTTCTTCCAGATATTTAATTGCACGATCCGAGCAGCGGTGTGCATAGGTAAATTCTTCCGAAAAACCTTCTTTGTAAGCCTCCTTTGGATCTCTGGATTTCACCTTATCTTCATCGCTTAGTTCATTCAGGTAAGTTTTCATATCATACCAGTAATCTGAATCCCATCCATCCGGGCAACGTCCGTTTCCAAAGTAATCTGAGCCATCCAGATGCCATTTTCCTATATAACCGCATGCAATGCCGTTATCACTCAGTCTTTGTCCTACCGTCTTTACGTTGTCCCCCATTGCAATGCTGTTTGTTACCATGCCATTCGTGTGCGGAAATGTACCAGTGAAGATTGCACTTCTTGCTGGTCCACAGACCGGCTGGCAGGTATACGCATTCTCATAACGGATTCCTTCTTCAGCCAGACGGTCCAGATTCGGGGTTTTCATCTTTGGATTGCCGTAGCATCCGACCATGTCTTTTCTGGTCGTATCTGTCATCAGAAATATCAATTGTTTTCTCATGTTACATCCTCCTTCAATCTTATGCACTATGGTTTATTCTGCTCATTTCTTCATTTTAGTATAGTGGTTTTAAATCTTTATTCCATACCTTTTTATGTGTTTTGTATGGACAGTTCTGCTTTTTCGTGTTATATTCACATTAAAAAGAGAAAGTCTGACTAAAGGGAAGAGGGTGTTTTTATGATTAATGTATCCGGGCACTTAAGAAATGAAAGACGTGTAACCGGGTTTGCTGATGACTCTGTTTCATTATCCGTCAACTGCTGCGGCATGCAGGTTTTTAAAACAAAAGATTATTCTCAGAACCGTTTCGCCGGCCGCGTTGATTATCAGCTTATTTATGTCTACAAAGGTGCCGGTCACTATTGGCTGAATAATGAACGAAAAGTATTAGGCGCCGGAAATATTCTTCTTTTCCGTCCGAAAGAGCCTCAGATCTATTCCTATTATGCAAATGAACACCCTGAAATCTATTGGATTCATTTCACCGGAAATAACTGTAAAAATATAATAGAGAAATACAATCTACATAACTGTTATATCGGGGAGCATACTATGTTAAAGACTCTTTTTCAGGAAACGATTATTGAGCTGCAATTGAAAAAACCATTTTTTGAGGATGTTGTTCTATGTAATTTTTTACAAATACTTGCCGTCATCGCGCGTTACCATCAACAGATTCTCTCTCCGTTAGGAAATGACTTCTCTATTGACCGGCTGATCATGCAGCTTAATCAACGGTATAAAGATAACTGGAATGTTGCATCAATGGCAGAATATTGCAAGTTAAGTGTTGGGTATTTTTCCCACATATTCAAGAAACGTATTGGGGTTGCACCGATGCGTTATCTAAATGAACTTCGGGTAGAAAAAGCAAAGGAGCTAATTGCAACAAATGCGATGAAACTGTCAGATATTGCATCCATGGTGGGTTTCTCCGATCCGCTTTATTTTAGCCGGGTATTCAAAAAGACTGCCGGAATTCCTCCTAAAGAATTCCAGCAGTCTCTGCTTACATCCAATACTCCAAAGTGGTGGCCTGATAAATAATGGATTTATTTCCCCTTAGTGGACAGGAAACCGTGATGCCCGCTGTCGGCTGTGGGGTATCATCCTCCAAGGAATGATACTGCCACTTTCATAACTCCTGCCGCCACCATAACCCAGACAGGGTTCATTTTCACTTTCTGAAGTAATACGACACAGATGGCAAATATCACTACAAGGCTCCATTTCGTTCCTGCCAATGCAATTGATGCGGAACTTCCCCAAAATGCTGTAATCAAAATGGAAATTCCGGCAGATGCAATCATCGCAACAACAGCAGGCCTCAGAGAATTCAGGATTCCCTGTAGCATATCCAGCTCTCTATATCTCAGATATAACTTTGCAATCACCGTAACAATGATGCAAGATGGCAAAATGCATCCAAGAGTCGCAATCAAAGCTCCCGGAATCCCGGCAATCTTAATTCCAACGAAAGTTGCTGAATTGACTGCAATCGGACCTGGTGTCATCTGGGAAATGGTGATAAGATCTGTAAATTCAGACATGCTGAGCCACCCATGTGCTGTAACCACCTGCCCCTGAATCAAGGGCATTGCCGCATATCCGCCGCCAAAACTGAATAAACCAATCTGTAAAAAACTCAAAAACAATTGCAGATAAATCATTTATTCTTCCTCCTCTTTGCAATACATGTCCGGATTACTCCGATCAGTCCGCAAACGATAACAACATAGACTACATTTACTTCAAAGATACAGGAGGAAATAAATGCACCAACCATGATTACTATGGATATGCCATTCTTATCCTGAACGATACCGGCTCCCATTTCATAAGTCACAGATGCGATAACCGCGCCAACGCCAGCCTGCATACCTTCCAACATCTGGCTCACAAAATAATTGCTGCGGAAAGCATTGTAACAAGCCGAAATCACAGATATAATCAAAAACGGTGGAATAATTGTTCCAATGATTGCCACCAGTACTCCAGGCATTCCGGCAAGCTTATACCCAACTACAATTGCGCCATTTACTGCGATTGGTCCCGGCGATGACTGCGCGATTGCAACCAAATCCAACATCTCATTCTCTCCAATCCAGTGATAATCATCCACAAATTTTTTTTTCATCAATGTAACAATTACATATCCGCCGCCAAATGTAAAGGCACTTAAATATAAAGTTGATATAAATAGCTTCCATAATACGTTCTTTTTATTTTCCATGATTTTTCCTCCTTCGCATACCAGTATATCCGCTCTTGACACATATGTAAAATATTATTATTCTATGAAATAGATAACTATTTTATTATGGATTGGAAGAAAGGATATTATGACGCTCAGATATATGAAAATATTCGTCTCTGTATATGAACACAACAGCATTACAAAGGCTGCTGATGATCTGCATCTCGCTCAGCCGTCCGTCAGCCTTGCCATAAAAGAGATGGAGGAATATTACGGGACCCGTTTCTTTGAGCGGATTGGGCGGCACATCAGTCCGACCGAAGCGGGGAATGAACTTTACAGATATGCACTGCATATTATAGAGTTGTTTGATGAAATGGAACAGAAAATTAAAAATTGGGATCATTGCGGAACACTCCGTATCGGTGCAAGCATTACGATTGGCACTCATATTCTCCCACTAATGCTTAAACAATATCAGGAAATTTATCCAATGCTGAAAATTACTGTTATCATCAAACAGTCTGCTGCTATTGAACAACTTGTTTTAGAGAATAAGATTGACATTGCTTTGATTGAAAACCAGCCCGAATACGCTGATATCATGGCAATTCCATTTATGACAGACCATTTATGTGCGATTGTTCCTATTACGCATCCATTAGCTGATAAAAAATGGGTTACTTTGGAAGAATTGTCAGCGTATCCTTTTCTCATGCGGGAAAAAGGAAGTGCGGGACGGGAAATCCTAGATGCCGGTTTTGAACTGAAAAATATGACAGTTCATCCTGTCTGGGAGAGCACAAGTACACAGGCTATTGTAAAAGCGGTGTCTGTCGGTCTTGGCGTTGCCGTACTTCCTTACCTTTTAGTGAAAAAAGATATGGAAGAGAATCATGTATGTCTGTTACCATTCAAAAAACCGCTAAAAAGAAATCTGAATGTGATTTATTATAAGCGGAAATATTTCACAGAACAAATGAAGTCCTTTATTGATTTATGCCGAAAATATGGAAAAGGTTATGAATCTGCGGAAGTATGATTGTGCCGCATAATCTTACCAGAGGATACTAAGAAGGGCACAGCATCCTTTGTTGTAAAACTGTTATGTATAAACGATGTAAATGTATGGCATGACGTATAATTGATAATGATAAGTCAGGTTTTAAATAGACAGATAGTTTTACGTATGTTAAGTATATGAAAATACTTGCGGCTTTGGTTTCGGTATGAATACCCGCAGTGAAGACTGACATAATTCCATAAAATAAGACAAAGAATAAAAGAGATAGTCGAAACTACAGGAGAGTGATAACCGTGGACATTCGTATATTAATTGTGGATGATAAGTTGCTTGTGAACAAGCTGGAGGGGACAATAAACAGGGAAGAATCAGGCATCACAAGAGCCTTTACCGTGTACAATATCCGTCAGGGCACTGTAGTAGAGATACGAATGCCGAGGTCACAGTAAAGAGGAAAGCTGTACTAGAGCGTGTCTGAAAAAGGCTTTCTGCAAGATGTGTGTCACAATTTGTGGGATATTTTGCCCGGACGAGAGCGCCGTAGTGGGCTACGGCAACTGAATTTGGGTGAAATATCCCGCAAAGTGGGGCGTGCAGATTGCGGGAATGATTTTTCAAACACGCTCTAGAACTGAAAAAGAAAATGTGCTATGATTCTACATATGGAACAATCATAGATACCTTCGGTGGCGCGTTTCCTTTTGTACACTGGGGGAAAAACAAACAGAGTAATTATAGTAGGTAATTGATAAATGATTTTATTAATTATTGTGGACAACTATCCCCTATATAAGGAGAGAAAAAAGGTTAATATTCAGAATTGTTTCTGAATTGACATAGAACATCAGATTTTGGGCGTACGTACTTTAATAAGCCCAAATAAGAATTATGACAATTGAATATTTTTTCAGGCAACTAAAGGTTTCAAGCTTCGAATGTATTGTGGACAATTTATTGCATATGCAACAATTACGGTTAACTGGCTGGCAATACCAGCGAGAAAAACGTCAGCTTTTGTGGAGATATGACTTCTGGTTTTTCTTCCGGCAATACACATATTGATTTTGAAATGATTGATAGCTCGTTCTACAATGGTCCTTACTTTATAAGTATCATTCCATTCATCAGAATCACGTTGGACTCCGGGAAATATTCGTAAATCCATATTTTCGTAGGTGTAAGTTGTCCTGCCCCTTTTGGCAGAGCTGCAAGGTTTATCGCAATCACAGATCCAGCCTTTATGGTAGTTCATTTTGGGACAGATCCATTTGATACGGTGAGTCCGTCCTTTTTCCTTTGTAATTCCACAGTATTTCATGGAAAGAGAAGGGTCATTGAGGCAGGTTGGATAGCCATAAGCATTGTACCCAACTTTTTAAGGGAACTTTCATTTCTGAGGTTATAAGGAATCAGAGTCCGGGAAAAATGAAAGTCATGGAATAACTTTCCATATAGTTCGGCAGCATTGAAAGCAGAATCACCCAGAAAAGTATCCGGATGAAAATCAGGATGGAGTGAAAAGTAGTCGCTGAGAACAGAAACAAGAGCTGAAGCATCCCCGACTGATTTATTTTCATCAGGAGAATCTGTTTTCTTTTATGCATTAAGTTCAGGGCGAGAAGCTTTAAAGTCATTGTCATCAATAAAAGAGATGTGCCTTACGATTCCTAAACCGTTTGTAAGAATAGCAAATTTATCGGCATAACAGAAATGTCCATTGATATACATCTGTTTGGCATCAGTGCAGGAAACAGCCTGTGAAGGTATTAGTCCGTAAGCCATCTTATAAGGATCGATGTCAGGCTTGTCTTTATAGAATACTTTAAGCTTCTTGATCAAAGCATTGAGAGTCTTGGGATTATTTTGGGTAACATAAAGTTCAATCCCAGATGTATCAAAGTGAGCATCTGAGAAAGAGAAGAATCGATCAGCTGACAAATGGGTTCGGTGTAATCAGCCATGCGTTGAAACATAAGTTCAATGTAAGGCTCAAAATCATGCTTAAAGCAAGACATCAAAGAAGCATCCTGAACCTTAGTGAAACCCCAGAACTCTTTTAATTCTTTGCTGAGATGCAAAAAAAGCAAAAGCAGGGAATCCGTAGGGATGGAAAAAATCTTTTGAAGAATGAAAGCGATAAGAAACCCCTGTAATGGATACAAACGTTTTCGACCGATAGAAAGATAAAAAGCTGTAGGGAATTCTGGAGGAATAAATTCATTTAAGTCGAAGTGTTCCGACAGAAGTGAAAAGAAAGAAGGGGACTCATCAATGAATGAGTTTTGACAGTCTGAAAAAATGTCGCTTAAAGAAATCTGGTGGTATTTAGTAGCCATAATTTTTCTCCTCTCTGGTGTGCAAATATATTGGTGTCATTACCTATATTTTACCACTGGAGGAGAGAAAATTTATATAAATCAAGTGAGAAAGCCCAATAAAATCAAAGGGTTGATGGTGTTTATAAAACACCTAAGTAATTATAGATAAAGGAGAGATAAAATGCCGGCAATAAGTGTTTTAATGAAACCATCTTCCAGCATGTGTAACATGTCTTGTGACTATTGTTTCTACTGTGATGAAGCACAGAAACGTACACAAGAATCTTTCGGGTACATGAGTGAGAAAACGCTGAAAAACATAATACGGAAAACAATGTTGCATGCAGAGGGCATGATAAGCTACACTTATCAAGGCGGTGAGCCAACCCTGCGCGGAGTTGGTTTTTTTAAAAAAGTAATTGAATTTCAGAACCAATACAACAGAAATCATGTACGGGTGCAGAATGCGTTTCAGACCAATGGCTATGCAATTACAGAAGAATGGTGCCAGTTTTTCAAAGAAAATCATTTCCTGATTGGTCTGTCGGTGGACGGAACGGAAGAAATCCATAACTCTATGCGGCACACACATTCTGGGAGCGGCACCTTTGCCCGTGTCAATCAGACGGCAATGCTGTTGGATGAGTATGGGGTGGATTATAATATCTTAACCGTTGTCACGCCAAAAATCGCGGAGAATATTCGGGAAATATATGGCACTTATCAAAGGAGGGGATGGTATTATCAACAATATATTGCCTGTCTGGATCCCTTTGGAGAAGAACATGGGAAAAACCCGTATTCCCTTTCACCAGAAGTATATGGACGGTTTCTGACAGATTTATTCCGGCTGTGGTACAAGGATTTGAGGCGCGGAAAGCAGCCTTTTATCCGGCAGTTTGAAAATTATGTCGGTCTTGCGGCAGGATACATGGCGGAATCCTGTGAACAGAGAGGAGTCTGTGGAATCCAGAATGTGGTAGAAGCAGACGGAAGTGTGTATCCATGCGATTTTTATATGATGGATGAGTACCGTTTAGGAAATTTTAACACAGATCGCCTGGATGACATTAACCAGAGAAGGAGCGAGATTCAGTTCATCGAGCAATCCCGGAAATTGGATGAAGAGTGCCGCTTCTGTAAGTATTTCCGGCTCTGCCGGGGAGGTTGCCAGCGCAATCGGGATTTTCAACCTGATACTGGGTTTTATAAAAACTATTTCTGTGAAGGATATCGGATGTTTTTCAGGCAGTGCTATGAGCAGATCATAGAAATTGGGAAAAGCCTGTCCAAAAGCTGAGAAACTGTTGTCTGCATCACTTCGGGATTCTGTGCGACGGCGCAGATAAGTATCTGAACGATAAAGAAAAAGCTGAGTTTTATCCTGCCATGTTCAGGCTGATGGATGAAAACTTCCAGCGTATGGAAGAAGATCTGGTATGGCTGTCAGATAAGTTTGATTACAGAAATAAGGATGCTGACTGGAAAAACTCCAAAGATGCGCTCCAGCGTGGAATGCAGAAACTTCGCAGCGGATACCCGGCAGATCCGGTGCATAAGGCAAAATAAAAAATTCTCTCTTAACATTTATGAACCAATATACTTCATGATCATTTGTTAAGAGAGAATTTTTTATTACATTACAACTCCATCAATTTCTATATCAGCATCCACATCCTGAGTATAGTCGATATCTTCATATCGGAATCCAAACATATGATAGAAATCTTCCCAGTAACCATCAATATCGCAATATTCCTTTACAGTGTCTGTAGTAACAGCTTTCCAGCATTTTTTTACTTCTTCCTGAATCTCCGGCGTCAGTTCGTAATCATCCATACGAATGAAACCATTCTCATCTGTCTGGAAGCCTGTTGGTGTGTAGAGTTTCTGTGTAAATAGTCTGGCAATCTGCTGAATGCAGTTTTCATGATTTCCGGCTTTCTTCATTACTTTATAGAGAATTGCAAAATACAGCGGCACAACTGGAATTGCTGCACTTGCCTGAGTTACAAGGCCTTTATTTACTGATATTACCGCACAGACATCCGGATGTGCCTGATTAATCTCTGACATTGTTTTCTGTAAGTGCTGTTTGGCAGTTCCAATGGTTCCATGATAGTAGATTGGATAAGTCAGTTCCGGTCCGATGTAGGAATATGCTACAGTCACTGCATTCTCAGTCAGTACATCTGCCGCTTTCAACGCATCGATCCAGTCTGCCCAGTCTTCACCGCCCATAACCTTTACAGTACTTAAAACTTCTTCCTCTGTAGCAGGTTCCACTGTTTTCTCTGTGATCTCATTATTTCTCAGATCCAGACTCTTCTCTGTAAATGGCTCATCTGTAGTTTTCAGACAGGAAGACCAGGTCTTTCCTTCTGCATCTGTACGTCTCGGTGCTGCCAGGCTGTAGACTACCAGGTCCACTTTTCCAAGATCCTTTTTGATCAGTTCAATCGCCTTCTCCTTGATTTCCTTTGAAAAAGCATCTCCGTTAATGGTCTTTGCATAAACACCTTTCCCGGAAGCCAGTCTGTGAAACTCTGCTGTATTATACCATCCGGGTGTAGCTGTCCTTCTGCCATTTGCCTGACGTTCAAACATGATTCCAAGAGTATCGGCACCACAGTTTTCCAGTGCACAGATACGGGATGCCAGACCGTATCCTGTAGAACATCCAATAATCAGAGCTTTCTTTGTTCCATTTACAATTCCCTGCTTACAGGCGTAATCTGCCTGATTGCGCACACTCTCTGCACATCCCTGCGGATGTGCGGTTGTACAGATATATTCTCTTACTTTTGGCTCAATGATCATAACTTTTCTCCCTGAATTTATTCCTTTGCCTGATATTTTCTATTAAAGCTGCTTCTGATATACTGCGAATATACGACCCCACCCACTGCTTATTGCTTTTCGCAATTGAAGCAGGACCTTACTTGATTCGTTTAAATTGTATGTATTGCAAATATTTTGAATCTCAAAATATTATAGCAAAGAAAAAGCAGAACGTAAAGTAAAAATCTCAGATTCTTCCCTATGTTCTACTTTTTTTACATTCTGGCTCTGATTTCATCTATAAACTTTGTGAAATATGCTCCGCCCGAACATTACATTACTTTTACCCACTATTTCGCAGTAGTACTTCCAAATCCACCATTGCGGATTTCTGTAGCATCATCATCTACCGTGATTCCGTACTCTACAAAGATTCCCTGCATGAATCCTGTATCTGCCGGAATTGTCAGAGTTTTGTTTTCATTGGAATCATTTGTGATCTTTGAAAAAATGTGGCCTTCGTTATCTGAATAGAAATAATCACTGTCAATGATACCAACTGTGTTGTTAAGCTGAAGACGGTATTTAAATCCCAGTCCGCTTCTCGGATAACATTTCAGCACCCATTCCGGCTGCATTTCTACCCGGATTCCTGTCGGGATCTTTACTGTTTCGCCTGGCTTCAGAGTAAATTCTGCCGGTGCAAAGAAGTCATAGCCGGCACTTCCTGCTGTCGCTCTCTTCGGCAGACGGATAGCCTCGTATACTTTCTCTGCTTCTTCCTGAGACTGTGCGAAGGTATCAATCCAGTCTGCTGTGAAGCGTTCTTTGCTTACTTTATGAAATTTTGCGATTCGTTTCATCTGTTTTTCCTCCTGTCTGGTCATGCAAAGCTGACACTCTTGCTTCGCAGTACACTCATAGCTGAATATTTGACTGATTCAGTAAAAAAGCAGTTCAGGTACACCTGACGCATACTTGAACTGCCTGTATATTTCTTATTTATGCAATACGACTTTTCCTTCATGAAGAGTTTTGGGAACATCGATCACTCTCTGATTGCTGGAACCTTTCCATTTAAGGGAAAGTTCTTTCTTGTCCACCTCAAATTCACCGTCTACGCAGACATCCAGATAACGCACAATCTCTTCTTTGCAGATCTCCTCCCAGAGGAAACCTGTATAAAGCCAGATTGTTTTACCAGGATATCTCTTTCTGATCTCCTTCGCAAAGGCTGTTACCTCAGTGATATTTGCCGGGTGCAGTGGATCTCCACCTGAAAAGGTAATTCCGCTCACATAATCCTTATCCAGTTCCGCAAAAATCTCCTTGCGTTCTGCCTCACCGAAAGGCAGTCCGCCGTTTGGATCCCAGGTGACAGGATTCTGGCACTCCGGACAGCAGTGATTGCATCCTGCCACCCAGAGCACTACACGAAGTCCGTCGCCATTAAGCATATCGTCCTTGGTAATATTGTGATATCTCATAATTTTTTACGCTTCTTCCGGTACATCCTTCATGCTGAAGCTGATTCTTCCCATCTTGTCTTTGCCAAGGCAGATAACCTTAACTTTATCACCAAGTGTGAGAACATCCTCAACACGATTGATTCTTTCTTTACAGATCTTGGAAATGTGTACCATTCCCTCTTTACCCGGTGCAAATTCAACGAATGCACCAAACTCTTTGATGCTGACAACTTTACCTGTAAAGATCTGTCCTGCTTCAAAATCAGTTGCAATGATCTTAACCATGTTAGCTGCCTCATCCATGCTCTTCTGATCAACTCCACAGATAGATACCGCACCTTCGTCTGTGATATCGATCTTAACACCTGTACGCTCGATGATCGTATTGATAGTCTTTCCTCTCTGACCTACAACATCACCGATCTTCTGAGGATCGATCTGGATCTGGATGATCTTCGGAGCATATTCGCCTACAGCTGTACGTGGAGCTGCGATGCATTTCTCCATAACTTCTGTCAGGATATATTCTCTTGCTTCTTTTGTACGTCTGATTGCTTCTTCCACGATCGGTCTTGTCAGTCCATGGATCTTGATATCCATCTGGATTGCTGTGATACCGTCATGAGTTCCGGCTACCTTGAAGTCCATATCTCCGAAGAAGTCTTCAAGTCCCTGGATATCTGTCAGAACGATGTAATCATCATCTGTATCGCCTGTTACCAGACCACAGGAAATACCTGCTACCGGTTTTTTGATCGGTACACCGGCTGCCATCAGAGACATTGTGGATGCACAGATACTTGCCTGAGAAGTAGAACCATTGGATTCAAATGTCTCAGATACAGTACGGATCGCATATGGGAATTCCTCTTCGCTTGGAAGTACAGGAACTAATGCTCTTTCAGCAAGTGCACCATGTCCGATCTCACGACGTCCCGGTCCTCTGGATGGTTTTGTCTCACCTACAGAATAGGACGGGAAATTGTAGTGATGCATATATCTCTTTGAAGTTTCAAATTCGTCAAGTCCGTCAAGCTTCTGTGCTTCTGCAAGAGGAGCCAGAGTTGTGATGGTACAGATCTGTGTCTGTCCACGTGTGAACATAGCAGAACCATGTACTCTCGGGATAATATCTGTCTCTGCTGCCAGAGGACGGATCTGAGTAATGGCACGACCATCAGGACGTTTGTGGTCTTTTAAGATCATCTTGCGGACAGTCTTCTTCTGGTACTGATATACAGCCTCGCCCAGAACTGCAAGCCACTCTTCCTTGTCGGCAAAAGCTTCTTTCAGTTTCTCTGTTACCTGACGGATATTTTCTTCTCTTGTCTGTTTATCGTCAGAGAATACGGCAACTTCCATTTCTGCCGGAGGTACGACCTCTTTGATCGCTGCGAAGAGTTCTTCCGGAACTGCACATGATTCGTAGCTGTGTTTCGGTTTTCCGCATTCTTCTACGATCTTATCGATAAATTTGATGATCTCCTGGTTTACTTCATGAGCTTTATAGATAGCTTCGATCATCTTGTCTTCCGGAACTTCTTTTGCGCCGGCTTCGATCATGATTACTTTCTCTCTTGTGGAAGCTACTGTAAGCTGAAGGTCAGATACATCTTTCTGTGCCATGGTAGGGTTGATGATATATTCACCATTGATCAGACCAACCTGTGTGGTAGCACACGGACCATCAAACGGAATATCGGAAATGCAGGTTGCAATAGAGGAACCAAGCATAGCCGGAATCTCCGGATTACACTCAGGATCAACAGACATAACCATGTTTACCAGTGTTACGTCGTTTCTGTAGTCCTTCGGAAACAGAGGACGCATTGGTCTGTCGATCACGCGGGAAGTAAGGATTGCATGCTCGCTTGCTTTTCCTTCCCTCTTGTTAAATCCTCCTGGGATTTTGCCTACTGCATACATTTTCTCTTCATATTCAACGCTTAACGGGAAGAAATCAATTCCTTCTCTTGGCTCTTTGGATGCTGTTGCTGTAGATAAAACTGTAGTATCACCATAGTGCATTAATGCTGCACCGTTTGCCTGTTTTGCAACGCGGTTGATATCTACTGTCAAGGTTCTTCCGGCTAATTCCATGGAATAACTTTTGTACATATGTTCATTCTCCTTTTTTCATAATTCTGTTGTCATTTTCTGTTACCGTTCACTGCATGTCCGGTAACTACTTTATTCTTTTCAAATTTGTCTGTTCCGTCTGCTGACAATCTTGTCCATCAACGTTCAGACTTTTTATGAAATTGTCACATTAAAACAGGAGTCCGAAACAACTGAAAAAACTACTTTTCAGGCAAATATATCTGCCTGTTTTGTTACTTTCATATACAAAATAATCTTTTCAGTAGTCTCGGAAATAACTCCTGTCATGTTTCGCAGCTTCTGAATATGCAGATGCAGTCGAAACAACAAGCCACCGCAATCCTGAAAAACACCATATTTTACAGAACTGCCATATACATAAAAAGGGAGGCGGATGGAAATCCGCCCCCTTCCGCATACTAAAAGGCTATTATTTTCTTAAGCCTAATTTTTCAATCAGTGCACGGTATCTTTCGATGTCTGTTTTCTTCAGGTAAGCTAACAGTCCACGTCTCTGACCTACCATTTTCAGAAGACCACGTCTGGAGTGATGATCTTTATGGTTGCTCTGTAAATGCTCTGTAAGTTCCTGAATTCTTGCTGTAAGAACTGCTACCTGTACTTCCGGTGATCCTGTATCGCCTTCAGTTCTTGCATATTCTTTCATGATCGCTGCTTTCTTTTCTTTTGAAATCATTGTGATTTCCTCCTGTATTCTATAATTATTATTGATTGACCGCCACACATTAAGAGATGGTCGGAGTGTCCGGTCCCTGAACATGGGCTAAATTCACCTTGGTTAGTATAGCACATTGATTCTGGCGTGTAAACCTCTTTTTTACAAAGTTTCAAAATATTCCTGTCCCTTCACAGCATCCCTCTCCAGCTGTGCCTTCAGTGCCTCCAGCGAAGAAAACTTCTGTTCAGGTCTGAGGAATTTTTTGAAATCCACCTTGCAGTATTCCCCATACAGATCTTCATTGCAGTCAAACAGATATGTTTCCACACCAATAAACTTCTCGCCGCCAACAGTAGGCTTATGACCTACATTGGTAATTCCCTGATAACTTCTGTCTCTGAAATGGGATACTGTGATATAAACCCCGTTTGGAGGCATCAGTTTCTCTACCGGAGGGATCAGGTTGGTGGTCGGAAGCAGATATTTATGTCCCATTCCACGTCCATGTTCAACGATTCCTTCTACTGAGAAATCTGTTCCCATAAGGAAACGGAATTTTTCCATATTTCCTCTGTTCAGTTCTTCCCTGACAAAGGTACTACTAATCTTACGGCGTCCGTCCATTTCTTTTGGCAGGACTTCCGTATGAAATCCATATTTCTTTCCGAACTCTTTGAGCATGGCAGGAGTTCCTTTCCGCTCATAGCCAAAACGGAAATCCTCTCCAACTGCCACATAGGAAACCTGCAGATCTCCTATCAGTATTTCTTTTATAAAATTCTCTGCTTTCATGTGCCGTATTTTCTCTGTGAGCGGACATTCCAACAGTATATCCACTCCCATTTCTTCCAATATACGACATCTCTCTTCCTTTGTGAGGATTGTTCTTGAGGCAGTTCCAAGCGCAAGTACAACCGCCTGTGCACCTTCCTGTTTCTGCTCAATAATTTTCTCAACCAGTTTCTGATGTCCGCGGTGTATGCCGTCAAACTTCCCAAGTGTTACCGCACTGTGTGAAATTCTGGGAAAATCATTCTCAATCCTTAAATATTCCATCATGTCTCCTAAAACATTTTTACAGGGAAATACCTGTTTCTTTTCTCGTCCCACTGGTAAACTCCGGCAAAACTGCCTTCACTGCTGCACATACGGATCCATCCGTTTTTCTCCTGTGCATCGACCAGTGCCTGTACAAGAGGATTTCCATTAGCCAGAAGTCTGTCCCCTTCTTTTGTACAGCATACCCTTGGATACTCTGCAAGAATCTCCTCAATACCGAGGATTTTACTCTCTATGGTTCCTTTCTGCACTGCCTCTTCTGTCTGCGCCAGGGTAATGGCATCATCCAGTGTAAATCTGCCCACCTTTGTCCGCAAAAGACTTTCCATGGAAGCTCCACAGCCCAGCTTTTCCCCTATATCATGGCACAGAGTACGGATATAGGTTCCCTTGCTGCAGGTCACACGAAAACGCACCAGCGGAAAACTGATATCCAGAATTTCTATCTCATAAAAATGTACAGGTCTTGGTTTACGCTCCACAGTCTTGCCCTCTCTGGCAAGTTCATAGAGTTTCTTTCCATTGACCTTCAGTGCTGAATACATTGGCGGCACCTGCATATAGTCTCCCACAAAAGAACTGACCACTGTGCAAAGCTCTTCTTCTGTAACGGAAAGCTCTGTAGTCTGTGAGAGAACAGTTCCGCTCATATCCTGGGTATCCGTAACAACACCCAGACGCATCACTGCCTCATAGGTTTTCTCTTTATCTGTGATCATATCCACCAGACGGGTTGCTTTTCCCAGAGCCACCGGGAGCACTCCTTCTGCATCCGGATCAAGAGTTCCGGTATGTCCGATTTTCTTCATATGAAGGATTCCCCGAAGCTTTGCCACCACATCATGGGAAGTGAATCCTTTCTCCTTACGGATTACAATTACTCCATCCATCAGACTTCCTGCTCCTGAAACTGTTTGCAGATCTGTTCTGTCACATTGTTGATCACATCATACACAGAACCCTGAAGATCACATCCTGCTGCTCTCATATGACCGCCGCCGCCAAAATATACTGCAATCTTGCTTACATCCACATTTCCGTTGGAACGCAGGGAAACTTTGAAAGACTGAGTTTCCACTTCATAGATAAACATGGCAACTTCCACTCCCGCTGTAAGACGAAGCTGACTGACGATACCGTCCAGATCCTTGCCATCCACACCATAGAACTCCATGTCTCTTTTTTTAAGATATCCGATAATACATTTTCCATCCAGAAGCAGGATACTTTCTGCAAGAACACGCCCCATTACCTGATTCTGCACATAAGTTTTCTGATAGAAAGATTCGTCAATGATCTTACTGAAATTGAATCCTGTCTTCATCAGTTCCCCGGCAATACGCATGGTCTCCGGTGAAGTTGAAGAGTACTGAAATACCCCTGTGTCATGAACCATTCCCGTATAGATCGGCACTGCAATGGTACGGACCACTTTCTCAGGATCAAAAAGCCCATAGAGAACTTCACAGGCAGAGCTTACCTCTCCCCTGATATGATTCACCTGTGCAAATCCGGAGTTACTGATATGATGATCAATACATGCTGTTCTTTTTGCAGTGTCAAAGTATGGACCTGCAATGGCAAGTCTGTCTCTTGCACTTACATCACAGGTAACAAAAAGGTCATACTCTTTGTCACCGTCCAGCTCTGTTTTAATCTCATCCATACAGTCAATATGTCCGAAAACAGGTTTGGGATTATCCAGGTACACATCTGCCTGAATTTCCGGATAATAGGTTTTTACATATAAATATAACGCCATACAGGAACCAACGCAGTCACCATCCGGACGGATATGTCCGCCGATTCCCATTGTTTTCACACCTTCCAGTATTTCCGCAATATTTTCCATGTTCTCATCCTCTTTTAATTCTCATCCTGCTCCTCATCCTGTCTGTGGGAGTTGCTGTCTTTCTTGGTAACATCATCAATAAGCTTTGACATATTTACACCATACTCAATAGATTCGTCCAGAATAAAACGGATCTCCGGTGTATTTCTCAGGTTTAAATTACGCGCCAGCTGGCGTCTGATGTAGCCTTCTGCACTGTTCAGACCTTTGATCGTCGCTTCCTTTGCTTCTTTTTCACCCAGCACACTGATATATGCTCTGCAGGTTTTCAGGTCAGGAGCCACTTCTACAGCCATGACAGAAGTCATCGGATGAATACGCGGGTCCTTGATCTCGTTGCGGATAATGGTGCTGAGTTCCTTCTGGACTTCCCCATTGATCCGGGTATTCTTAATACTGTTTTTTCTCATTTTAAGTTTTACTCCTATATATCCGGCAATTCTGTCAAATACTGTGAGCAATCCGGATCATCGACTATCCTGATCACATTATTTTCTGAATTACCACAATCAAGTCAAGGTGCGCACCACACTGTACCTGACACTATGAATCGCGCACCCTACCTTTATAAACCATTACTATCTCGGTACTTCTACCATGATATAAGCTTCTACTTTATCTTCCTCTTTCACATCGTTAAATCCGTCAAATACAAGGCCACATTCGTATCCTGCCTTAACTTCCTTAACATCGTCTTTGAATCTCTTCAGGGATGCAAGCTCACCTTCAAATATCTGCTCGCCTTCTCTGGAAATACGAACCTTGCAGTTTCTCTGGAAGATACCATCCAGAATATAGCTTCCTGCAATCGTACCAATACCGGATGCCTTGAACAGCTGACGCACTTCCGCATGACCGATAACTTTCTCCTCAAATATAGGATCAAGCATACCCTTCATGGCAGCTTCTACATCTTCGATTGCCTGATAAATAACTCTATACAGACGAAGATCTACACCTTCCTGCTCAGCAAGCTGTTTTGCGGTTGCATCCGGACGGACATTAAAGCCGATAATGATCGCATTTGATGTAGCCGCAAGACTTACGTCAGACTCATTGATCGCACCAACACCGCCATGGATCACCTTTACAACCACTTCTTCGTTGGAAAGTTTGGTCAGACTCTGTTTTACAGCTTCCACAGATCCCTGTACATCTGCTTTGACAATGAGCGGAAGTTCCTTCAGATCGCTTGCCTGAATCTGATCAAAGAGATTATCCAGAGATAATTTGCCCTTAGTCTCCTCAAGAAGACGGTTCTTGTTCTCAGATACAAATGCACCTGCAAAGTTCTTGGCTTCCTTATCACTGTCAAATGCAAGAAGAATTTCACCTGCATTCGGCACATCACCAAGTCCCAGGATTTCTACAGGAGTAGAAGGACCTGCTTCTTTAATCCTGCGTCCCTTATCATCCATCATGGCACGAACCTTACCATTGCATGCTCCTGCTGCAATAAAGTCTCCCACATGAAGAGTACCTTTCTGGACAAGGATCGTGGCAACCGGACCTTTACCTTTATCAAGCTGAGCCTCGATTACAAGACCTCTTGCGGAACGGTTCGGATTTGCCTTTAATTCACATACCTCGGCTGTAAGAAGGATCATCTCAAGAAGAGTATCGATTCCCTCTCCTGTATGTGCGGATACAGGAACAAAAATCGTACTTCCGCCCCAGTCTTCCGGAATCAGTTCATATTCAGAAAGTTCCTGTTTTACACGCTCAATATTAGCACTTGGCTTATCAATCTTGTTGATTGCAACTATGATCTCAACGCCTGCCGCCTTCGCATGGCTGATAGCCTCTACTGTCTGAGGCATCACACCATCATCAGCTGCTACAACCAGAACTGCAATATCTGTGGAGTTTGCACCACGCATACGCATAGCTGTGAAAGCTTCATGTCCAGGTGTATCCAGGAATGTGATCTTCTGTCCGCCAACCTCTACTACAGAAGCACCGATATGCTGTGTGATACCGCCGGCTTCTCCACGTGTTACATTTGTCTTACGGATTGCATCCAGAAGAGATGTTTTACCATGGTCAACGTGCCCCATAACACAGACTACAGGTGGTCTTGAAACCATATCTTTTTCGTCTTCTTCATCCTCTTTGAGGAGTTCTTCGATAACGTCTACCTTCTCTTCCGGTTCTGCGATGATATCATATTCCAGAGCAATCTCCTGAGCTTTCTCAAAATCGATCTCATGGTTTACGGTAACCATCATACCCTGCATAAAGAGCTTCTTCACAATTACTGACGGCTGCATTTTCATAGCTTCTGCCAGTTCGCGGATCGTCATCTTCTCCGGAAGTGTGATTTCCTTAACCTCAGGTTTCTTCTCTTCCTGTTTTGGCTGCGGAGCCGGTTTCTGCAGAGCTTTCGGGATTCTGGAATTCTTATTGAATCCACCCTGGTTTGGTCTGCGTCCGCCACTCTGTGTCTTATCAAAATCTTTTTTCTTGTTTTTGTTCTCTCTGTCTCTTTCTCTCTTGCTGTCTTTGGAAGTCTTTGTCAGTTCCGGTGCAAATGCCATATCGTCATTCTTTCTTGTATTCTGGCGCTGTCCCTGACGTCCCTGACTGCCGCCGAAGCGTCCGTCACGTCCTTCACTTCTGTTTCCGTCCGGACGACCCTGGCCATTGCCCTGCGGTCTTCCTCCCTGACGGTTTCCATCTCCCTGTGGTCTTCCCTGTCCGAAACGTCCTCCCTGACGATTTCCATCGCCCTGGAATCTTCCGCCCGAACGGCCCTGACCATCGCCCTGGGATCTTCCCTGTCCGAAACGTCCTCCCTGGCGGTTATCTCCCTGGGATCTTCCCTCGCCCTGAGGTCTTCCCTGACGGTTTCCTTCGCCCTGGTTTCTTCCCTGGCCAAAACGTCCTCCCTGGGATCTTCCTTCACCCTGAGGTCTTCCCTGACGGTTCTGTCCGTCCGGTCTTCTGTTGCCTGTACCTGGGCGGTCATTATTATTTCTTCTTGGTCTGTCACCGTCTGTTCTTGAACTGTCGGAATTTCTTCCTTCTGCATTTCTTGGTGAACCTGTTCTCTCGCCTTCAGCTTTCACAGGTTTCTTTCTTGTTTTTCCTCCGTCACTTGCATTCTGTGCATGAAAAACGCGGATAATATTTTTTTTCTTTTTAGGTGTTTCAGTTTTATCTCCTTCTGATTTTGCTGTTACAACCTTTTCTTCTGTCTTGGGAGTCTCCAATTTCGCAATATGCTCCTTTCCCCTGTTATTATTGTCTTTTCTGAATCTATTCTTTACTTCCGAAACCGCAGGCTCATCCACCATACTCATATGGCTTCTCACATCAACGCCTTTTGATTTCAGAAACTCGATCACTTCTCTGTTCTGTCGTCCAAGCTCTCTGGCCAGCTCATGTACTCTTAATTTTGACAATCGCTATACCTCCTTCATGATTGCTTTCGCAAAGTTCTCATCCTGGACAGCCAGACAGGCGCGGTACTCCTTTCCCATTGCTCTGCCTAAGCTCTCTTTATCTGAGAAGAAGAAAATCGGAACTTCATAAAAACTGCACATATTCCTGAATTTCTTCTTTGTATTCTCGGAGGCATCCTCAGCAACGATCACAAGCAGTCCTTTTCCGGTCTTTACAGATTTCTCTGTGGAAAATTCTCCGCTTACGGTCTTGCCTGCTTTGGTAGCCAGCCCTATCAGCGACAGTACTCTGTTATTTTTCAATATCTTCCAGCTCCTTCTTAAGTCGTTCGTATACCTCATCCGGAACCGCAGTTTTCAGTGAACGCTCAAGTCCATGATTTTTAATCGCTTTATCCAGACATTCTCTGGAAAGACACAGATATGCGCCTCTGCCGTTTTTCTTACCAGTAGTATCAAGCACGATTTCATCTTCTGTAGTCTTAAGAACTCTGAGCATCTCTTTCTTGCTTTTCATTTCCCTGCAGCCGGTACACTGGCGCATGGGAATCTTATTCTTCGTCTTCATTCTCTCCTGCTTCCTGAGCCTGTGGCTCTTCTTCTACAGGAACTTCCTCTGAAACTTCTTCTGCTTCGGTTTCTTCTGTCAGGGAATCTTCTGCTGAAGTTTCCTCTGCTGATGCCTCAGCTGCATCTTCTGCAGTCTCGTCATCATCATAATCATAGAAATCACCGGCTTCTTTTGCCTGAGTCTCACTCTTGATGTCAATCTTAAATCCTGTAAGTCTTGCAGCAAGACGTGCATTCTGACCTTCTTTACCGATTGCAAGGGACAGCTGATAATCAGGAACAACTACCAGAGCTGTCTTCTCATCAGGATCTGCCATAACTGCGATAACCTTTGCAGGGCTCAATGCATTCTCGATCAGGATTGCAGGATTCTCATCCCAGTTGATGATATCGATCTTCTCACCGCGAAGTTCCTCAACTACTGCATTGACACGTGCGCCGTTCATACCTACGCATGCACCAACTGCATCTACATCCGGATCGTTGCTCCATACAGCGATCTTTGTACGGGAACCGGCCTCACGTGCGATGCTCTTGATCTCAACAGTTCCGTCTTTTACTTCTGCAACTTCTGACTCAAAGAGACGTTTCACAAGTCCCGGATGAGTTCTGGATACCAGAATACGAGGTCCCTTCGGGGTATCCTTGACTTCAAGAATATACACCTTAATTCTCTCTGTCGGCTGGAAGGTTTCCCCTTTCACCTGTTCATTCTCACTTAATACTGCATCTGCCTTACCAAGATTGATGCTTACATTCTTACCCATCACACGCTGTACAATACCGGTTACTACTTCTTTCTCTTTTCCATAATATTCATCATACAGCACTTTACGTTCTTCCTCACGGATTTTCTGCAGGATAACGTTCTTTGCATTCTGTGTCGCAATACGTCCGAATTCCTTAGACTGGATCGGAACCTGTATCATGCCTCCGATCTCAGCTCTTGATGTGATCTTCAAAGCATCTGCCAGAGAAATCTCCATTGCAGGATCCTCTACGTATTCTACGATACTTCTGTCTGCATACACTGAAAAATCGCAGGTTTCCGGATTAATAGTTACATGTACATTGTCAGCTTTTCCAAAATGGTTTTTGCAGGCCTGGATCAGAGACTGCTCAATTGCCTCAAGCAGAGTATCTTTGCTGATACTCTTTTCCTTTTCAAGGATATCCAGTGCCTCCTTTAACTCTCTGCTCATTTTTTTCTTATCCTCCCGAATTAACTAAAACTCTATTGCGAGGCGTATCAGGGCTGTGTCTTTCTTATCAAAAACACGCTCGGTTCCATCCTCATCGATTGTCACACTGTTACTATCATATGCGGTCAAAATCCCGCAGAACTCTTTTTGCTTCTCGATTGGCCGATAGGTACGGATTTCCACCAGTTTTCCCATGTTTCTCTCAAAGTCTTTGTCTTTCTTCAGCGGTCTGTCCAGTCCCGGTGAACTGATCTCCATGATATAACTGTCTTCAATAAAATCATTCTCATCCAGTTTGTCACTGAATGCTCTGCTGACTGTCTCGCAGTCATTTACTGTAATTCCGCCTGGTTTGTCAATGTATCCTCTCAGATACCAGTTACCTGCTTCCTTCACATATTCTACATCAACCAGTTCAAAGCCGTTAAGTTCTACGATCGGTGCCAGAAGTTCCTCTGCGCGCTTTTCATACTCTTCCCGTCTGCTCATTTTCCCACCTGCCTTTCCATGCAACAAATAAGAGTGGGCTCACGCCCACTCCTTTGTCAACAAGTTCTAATTTAGATGTATTGTAACACCAATTTCCGGCAATTGCAAGGCTTTTCCTGCAAAAACCTTGATTTTAGCGGATTTGTTGGTTTTATATACGTGGTTTTATTCCTTTACTGTCCCGTTTGGACAGTTTTATCCTGTTGAGAATATAGGGTTTATCATGGTAAGTAATGGTATATTCCTGGCGGCTTTCCAGAAGATATGCATGATCCAGCTTATCTCCTTCTGCCAGTTTCATTCCACGCACCCCGATAGATGTTTTCTTCATAGCAGAAATATCCTGTTTCTGAAATCTTAAGAAATATCCGCCTTCACTCTGGAATACCACCTGTTCCATTTCATCCGCAGAACCCACAAAAATCAGAGAATCCTCTTCAGCAAGTTTCGTAGACACGATCGTTCTCTTCGCCACATCAAACTCTGCACCACTCACCAGCTTGCACATGGATGCAGCAGTGACAAACAGAAGTGTATTTTCTTTTACAGATGCCAGTGGTGCTACATAGAGCATACGTTCCTGTGCACTGTCATAATTGCTCAGATTATCTGCCGGTGTCCCCTTATCCCTGAAACGAACCAGCGGAATATCTGCCACCTTGATACTGTGCATCTTTCCATTATCTGTAAAGATACAGATCTTATCTGTATTCATACAGTTAAACACATATTTGTTCTCTGCATTGGCAGCTTCTTTATTTCTCTCATATGCAGACTTATCAATGGTCCGCATATATCCGAAGCGGTCCATAAGGAATGTGACTTCCATTTCTTCCATCTTCTTTTCCTCATAGACAACTTCTTCTGCATTCTCGATCACTGTGCGGCGTTTCGTACCGTATTCTTTCTTGATCTGATCCAGTTCTTTCATAATCACTTCTGCCATGGAATCATAATTATTCAGGATATCTTCATAAACGGAAATGTTCTTCATTGTTTCTGCATAGTCTGCCTGAAGTGCCTCGATCTCCAGACCGATCAGTTTGTACAGACGCATATCCAAGATCGCAGCTGCCTGTTTTTCTGAGAAATGCAGCTTCTGCGCAGCTTTCTCGCTTGATTTGCTCTTGAACCTGATTCCTTCTGTCACACCGTCAACCAGGCATTTCTTTACCTGTTCTCTGTTCTTGCTTCCTCGCAGGATCTCGATGATCAGGTCGATCACATCACATGCCTTGATCAGACCTTCCTGGATTTCTTTCTTCTCCTGCTCTTTATTCAGAAGTGTGGTGTACTTTCTGGTCGTGACATCGAATACGAAATCTACGTGATGCTCGATCACCTGCTTCAGACTCAGAGTCTCCGGTCTGCCATCCGCAACTGCCAGCATATTCACGCCAAAAGTATCTTCCAGCTTTGTCTTCTTATAGAGCATATTTGTAAGATTCTCTACATCTGCGTCACGCTTCAGGTCAAGAACAATACGGATTCCCTCTTTGGAAGACTGGTTGGAAATATCCACGATATCTGTTGCCTTCTTGTTTTCCACAAGAGACGCAATATCATTCAGGAATTTTCCGATATTTGCACCGATCATTGTGTAAGGAATCTCCGTGATCACAAGCTGCTGTCTGCCGCCTTTGAGCTTCACTGTCTCCACCTTACCTCTGACACGGAGCTTCCCTGTTCCTGTCTCATAAATCCTGAGCAGGTCATCTTTATTTACTACCAGACCACCTGTCGGAAAGTCCGGTCCCTTGAGATAGCGCATCAGCCCTTTGACGCTGATGTCGTTATTCTTCATATATGCTTTTACAGCATCTACCACTTCACCCAGATTGTGAGGTGGAATACTGGTTGCCATACCGACTGCAATACCGTCTGCTCCGTTTACCAGCAGATTCGGGATTCTGACAGGAAGTACCACCGGTTCCTTCTCTGTCTCATCAAAGTTCGGCATAAAATCTACCACATTCTTATCCAGATCTTCGAGGAAAACATCCTGTGTCAGTTTCTCCAGTCTGGCTTCTGTATATCGCATGGCAGCTGCACCGTCGCCCTCGATGGAACCGAAGTTTCCATGTCCGTCGACCAATGTTTTGCCTTTCTTAAAATCCTGAGCCATTACCACAAGCGCTTCGTAGATAGAACTGTCACCGTGGGGGTGATATTTACCCATGGTATCCCCTACGATACGGGCACATTTTCTGTATGGCCTGTCATAACGGATGCCCAGTTCATACATATCATACAGGGTTCTTCTCTGTACAGGCTTCAATCCGTCACGCACATCCGGCAGGGCTCTGGAGATAATAACACTCATGGCATAATCTATATAGGATTTCTGCATGACCTCCGCATAGTCGGTAGGAATCACATTCTCCTGTTTTGTTTCCATTTAATTTCTTTCCTCCATCTCAGACACATATCCATGTATCTGTCTTAATTTCCACATAACACTCCGGCGAAATCAGATGTCCAGCTCTGCATCCTGTGCATGCTCATAGATAAATTTCTTTCTCGGCGGGACATCGCTTCCCATCAGAATCTCTGTCACGCTTGATGCAAGTCTCGCATCTTCAATCTCCACCCGCTTCATCATTCTAGTTTCCGGATTCAGAGTCGTCTCCCAGAGCTGCTCCGCATCCATCTCGCCCAGACCTTTATATCTCTGAAGAGTAAAGCTTCCCGGCTTATGGGCACGTCTGTATCTCTCCAGTGCCTTATCATCGTACAGGTATTCCTCCTGCCCCTTCTTAGGCATGACTTTATATAATGGCGGCATGGCAATATACACATGTCCCTCAGTAATCAGATCCGGCATGAAACGATAGAATAAAGTAAGGAGCAGTGTGGAAATATGCGCCCCATCCACATCGGCATCAGCCATGATCACAATCTTGTCGTAACGAAGCTTCGTAATATCAAAGTCATTTCCGTATCCTTCGGAGAATCCACATCCGAATGCATTGATCATGGTCTTAATCTCCGCATTGGCAAGCACCTTATCAATAGTAGCCTTCTCCACATTCAGGATCTTACCTCTGATAGGAAGGATCGCCTGATAATTACGATTACGGGCAGTCTTTGCGGAACCTCCCGCAGAATCTCCCTCTACGATAAAGATCTCACACTGGGAAGGATCCTTTTTTTCACAGTTTGCCAGCTTTCCGTTAGAGTCAAAGGAATATTTCTGCTTTGTCAGAAGATTGGTCTTGGCTCTCTCCTCTGTCTTGCGGATTTTGGCAGCTTTCTCCGCGCAGGAAAGGATTGTCTTAAGAGTCTCCAGATTTCTGTCAAAATAGAGTACCATCTGCTCTCCTACAACCTTTCCGGTTGCGCGTGATGCATCCTGATTATCCAGCTTTGTCTTGGTCTGTCCCTCGAAACGCGGTTCCGGATGCTTGATGGAAACAACTGCTGTCATTCCGTTACGGATATCTGCACCTGTGAAGTTCGGATCCTTGTCTTTAAGAACGCCAATCTCTCTCGCATAAGTATTCATGACTGTGGTAAATGTAGTCTTAAATCCAGTCAGATGAGTACCGCCCTCTGCATTGTAAATGTTATTACAGAAGCCCAGTACATTCTCACGAAATTCATTGGTAAACTGAAATGCCACCTCTACCTGAATGCCGTCTGCTTCCCCTTTCAGGTAAACCGGATCATGCAGGACTTCCGCGCTGTGGTTCAGATCTTTGATAAATCCAATGATACCATCCGGCTCATGATAGGTAATATCCTCGACCTCTGCACCTCTTTTATCCTCAAAGCGAATAGTCAGTTCCGGATTCAGATATGCAGTCTCATGAAGTCTGCTCTTTACTTCTGTTGCAGAAAATCTTGTCTTTTCAAAAATCTCCGGGTCAGGGAGGAAATTGATACTTGTTCCGGTCTGTCTGGTCTTACCCAGCTTCGGCAGCAGCCCTTCCTCAAGTTCAATGGTCGGAATTCCCCGTTCATAGTGATCATGATGCACATATCCGTCACGACTGATCTTAATGTCCAGATATGTAGACAGGGCATTCACAACCGAAGAACCTACTCCATGAAGTCCTCCGCTGGTCTTATAGGCAGAATTATCAAATTTACCGCCTGCATGAAGAGTTGTAAATACCAGTCTCTCTGCCGACACTCCTTTCTCATGCATATCTACCGGAATCCCTCTTCCATTATCCGTAACCGTACAGGAACCATCCTTCTCCAGAATCACATGGATCAGACTGCAGTATCCTGCCAGATGTTCATCTACTGCGTTATCTACGATCTCATAAATGAGATGATTTAATCCTTTTCGTGAAACACTTCCGATGTACATTCCCGGACGCTTACGAACCGCCTCCAGACCTTCCAGGACAGAGATGCTCCCTGCATCATAGGTGTTTTTCTTTGCCATGTCTGTTACATTTCCTTTCTTTCTATCAACCGGATTGCTTACTGTAAATCCGGGAATGATTTTTTGCATTGCAAACATTTGTTCGTATTATAACCCAGTTTTTATTCTTTTTCAAGTGCGAACTTTCCCTTGTCAACGGAATAAAACACAAAAAATAATCAGAACCGAAATTCTGATCCTTTTCTGACTGTAAGCCTGTTCTGTTATAATTTGAGTGCATTTATCTTATCATTGGTTTTTTCAGCTGTCAACTGTTTCATTTGCCTACAAGGCTGTTTGGCATTATCTTTACAGTAGAAATATCTGTAAGAAACAGAAGCTATTTCTTTGTCTTAAATTTCTTCATTGTGGAGTATGGACTGTAAACTCTGGATTTGTCTTTGGATGTTTGGTTCCATGCCCGTATGGTCACATACCAGGTACCCTTCTTTACGTTTGTAAAGGTTACAGTTACGGTATTTTTGCCTTCTGTACGTTTCAGATATTTCTTAACCGGATATTTTTCACCTGCGGAGGTTTTGTATTTGTTTCCCAGCAGGATTTCATAACCTGTGGCATTTTTGCATTTTGTGTAAGTAACAGTCACAG
>NZ_JAJDML010000129.1:0-1613 GCF_020594215.1 Blautia sp. DFI.1.216 | reverse complement strand
CTACTACAATATATTTATGGTTAATATCCCTTACATCCAGTAAGGAATTATCCATCTTGTTGCTTAAGCTGTTAGAATGTAGGTAGCAATTGGATATCTTTTTCTTCCTTGGACTTCGCGTCCGTAAAACAGACTGATAACCAGTTCCTCATTCGCAGCGTTCGTTTTATGCAGGTTGAATCACCTTAGGTGCATTCGTGTCACACCACAGTAGATTGAATAGGCAATGAGTAAAACTGGTACTTATCCATTGCAATAATCTTAAGGAGTGACAATTTATGAACGCAGTAGGTATCGATGTTTCTAAAAGTAAAAGTGTGGTTGCTATTATGCGGCCTTTCGGTGAAATTGTTTCCACACCTTTCGAAATCAAACACACAGCCAGCGATATCCATTCACTTATAGAACTCATCAACTCTGTTGAAGGTGAGTCTCGAATCGTAATGGAGCACACAGGACGTTATTATGAAGTCCTCGCTCATCAGCTTTTGGAGGCAAATCTTTTCGTCAGTGCCATTAACCCAAAACTTATCAAAGACTTTGATAATGATTCTCTTCGTAAAGTGAAATCTGACAAAGCGGATGCTGTTAAGATTGCCCGATATGCTCTTGACAAATGGCAAAACCTTAAACAGTATAATGTTATGAATGAATTACGCAATCAGCTCAAAACCATGAATCGCCAGTTCGGCTTTTACATGAAGCATAAGACAGCTATGAAAAATAATCTTATCGGCATCCTTGACCAAACCTATCCTGGTGTTAATACTTACTTTGACAGTCCTGCACGCAGTGACGGCAGCCAGAAATGGGTTGATTTTGCATCTACATACTGGCATGTGGACTGTGTCCGTAAAATGTCCCTGAATGCCTTTATCGACCATTATCAAAACTGGTGCAAACGCAAGAAGTACAACTTCAGTCAGTCAAAAGCTGAAGAAATCTATGGAAAAGCAAAGGAACTTGTTCCTGTACTTCCAAAGGATGCCATTACAAAGCTTATTATCAAGCAGGCTGTAGACCAGCTTAATAGTGCCTCTACAACTGTTGAGTCACTACGCACTCTCATGAATGAAACTGCATCCAAACTCCCGGAGTATCCTGTCGTTATGGCTATGAAAGGTGTTGGAACTTCACTTGGTCCTCAGTTGATGGCTGAGATTGGAAATGTTTCCCGTTTCACTCACAAAAGTGCTATTACTGCATTTGCCGGTGTAGATCCCGGTGTTAATGAATCCGGAACCTATGAACAAAAAAGTGTTCCTACCTCAAAACGAGGTTCCGCTGATCTAAGAAAGACTTTATTTCAGGTAATGGATGTCCTAATTAAAACGCATCCTCAAGATGATCCTGTTTATCAGTTCTTAGATAAGAAACGTGCTCAAGGCAAGCCTTACTATGTCTATATGACTGCAGGTGCCAACAAGTTTCTAAGAATCTACTACGGACGAGTGAAAGAATATCTCGCATCTCTTCCAGAGTCTTAATTATCCACCAAAATTTTCAGACCAGCACTGGCGTGGTGGTCTAATTTTGATACCCAATTTTCAACCTGTATAAATTTTTCAATATTCTTTCAATTTAGCCTTGACTTTTTATTTGCAGGCTGTTTT
>NZ_JAJDML010000128.1:0-1627 GCF_020594215.1 Blautia sp. DFI.1.216 | reverse complement strand
CAATGTGGTCAACCTAGCGTCAACTTAGGGACATATTAGCAAATAGCCTCCAATGCAAACTACAAAATTAATCGGTTTATGACAGAAAACAGTTGCTGTTTTGTTGGAAACCAGAAGATTCATAAAAATTGCCGCACTTAAATAAGCCTATTGATGAATGCTGGCTCTATTTTAAAAAGAAGCTTTCTTATTTCGGAAATGTGAACGTCCCTTGGATTTCAATTTCTTCCTTGGAAATGACCTTCCGGGCAGAAGCTGTGATCTGCAACGTACAGCATCTTTATATAACTGTTCAATAATTGAAAGCTCAAACAGTCCGCAGAGTATTTTGGGAACAATACTTTTGATCCGTCCAATGATAAATGCACGATTGGCCTGATAACGGAACTTATTTGTGCTTTTGGCAGAAATCTGTATTTCTTCATCTGCTTCATTTTTTATAAGAGAGGCCAGATTCGATAAAAGCATATTTATATAAAATTCCTGCTGTATAGACACTGCAGTAGCACCGGAAAACTCTTCCATGGCAAAGCGGCTTTTTAGTTCTTTGTACTTAAGTTCTACAGGCCATCTGTAGAAGTAAAGTTCCCGGAACATATCTTTTGTAACAGCAGGATCAAACAGGTTTGTTGCAAGATATTCTTTTGTGCCATCATCAAGCGGAATCTCAAGGACACGTATGGGTACATCGGAAGTACCTTCTTTTGAAGTTCCCTGAAGAATGGAAATCATATCACCATTGCATTTTTTAGATAAATTGATTCCCTCTTTCAGTCTCATAACACAGAGATGCCCATGCTCTACACAGTAGCGGAACATATCTTCTGAATAATAACCTCTGTCAAAAATAATAATACTGTTGTTATATAGTCCCATATCTTCAAGAACTTTAAGATGTTCTAATGCAGCTGCTCGTTCAGAGGAAAGAAATTTATGGATAGATGCATGAAGGATATAATCATCCAGAACATCATAAATTATTGAAGCCAGTCCCATGGTATAACGTCGGTTTGGATCAGGATAGCTGGACATTTCGCCAAAGAAATCAAAAGTTGATTTTGAATTCGGAAGTTCGATCCTGGAACCATCTACTGCAAAAAGATGATAACCCTGCCACAGCTTTCTTGAAGGGATCTGGCTGTAAAACAGATCAACAGAAAGATAATAAAGTTCCTTGAACAGTGAAGGATTAATGAACTGTCTGGCTTTGGAAAGTGCCTGTTTTGAAACATCCGGAAAAGAAAGCGTGCCCAGTTCTTCTCTGATCTGTGAAAGATTCTGGAACATGGAAGCTTTTGAAGAGAAGAACAGATAAATAATAACTTGCAAAAGTGAAAGTTTTCTTCGCCGTACAAAATGTTTTTCCACCCGATGGGGTTCCAGTTTAACTTGATCTGTGATATAATCTTTAATGGATTGGACGATATTTTTACAAATATTAGTTCGATTCATATGGCATACCTCCTACGTATTGGAATAGATAAATATTTCGCTGGTAACGTAATATTGCTTAATCTATAAACCACATATTTAGGAGGATATGTCAAGATATTTATATAAAAAAATCCAGAATATAAGCCCAGAATCGTTGAATTTTCAGCATTCTGGGCTTAAGTTGACCACATTG
>NZ_JAJDML010000127.1:0-1636 GCF_020594215.1 Blautia sp. DFI.1.216 | reverse complement strand
TTACCGAGCCTGCAAATAAAAAGTCAATAGCAAATTGATGATTTCAGGCAAAAATTTTTGCAAGATTTTGAACATTAAAATAAGACCACCGATATTCGCTGGTCTAAAATAAAGGTATTGACGAGATATTTATTCTGGGAGTGAAGACAGATATTCTTTCACTCGACCATAGTAGATGCGAAGAAACTTATTCGCACCGGCTGTCATGTAGACGTAATAAGGCTTTCCTTGTGCTCGTTTCTTATCCATAAACAAGTAGACAGGATCATCCTGTGGCTTTGTTTTGATGAGAACATCCATGACTTGAAACAGAGTCTTACGAAGAGTACTGGAACCGCGCTTGGAAGCAGGAACGCTTTTCTGCTCATATGAACCGGATTCATTTACGCCGGGATCAACGCCTGCAAAGGCTGTAATGGCTCCTTTGTGGGTAAATCGGGAGACATCACCAATCTCTGCCATAAGCTGTGGACCAAGCGATTTACCTACACCTTTCATAGCCATGACAACAGGGTATTCCGGCAGTTTAGAAGCAGCCTCATTCATCATGGTACGAAGCTGTTCCACAGTCTGTGAAGCCGTATTTAATTGTTCTACAGCCTGTTTGATGATTAACTTTGTCAGATCGTCTTTTGGAAGTATAGAAACAAGCTCCTTAGATGCTTCATAGATTTCAACAGCTTTTGAACGGCTGAAGTTGTACTTCCTGCGTTTACACCACTTTTGATAGTGGTCGATAAAGGCGTTTAGAGAGAGTTTACGAACACAATCCACATGCCAGTAGGTGGCTGAAAAGTCAACCCATTTTTGACTTCCATCCTCACGGGCGGGGCTGTCAAAATAAGTGTTAGCTCCCGGATAAGTTTGGTCAAGGATGCTGATTAGATTATTTTTCATAGCGGTTTTGTGTTTCATGTAAAAATCAAACTGGCGGTTCATGGTTTTCAGTTGATTACGAATTTCATCCATGAGACTATACTGTCTGAGTTCCGTCCAACTGTCAAGAGTATAGCGTGCAATTTTTACTGCATCCGCTTTATCGGACTTTACTTTGCGGAGAGAGTTGTCTCCAAAATCTTTGATGAGTTTGGGATTTATGGCAGATACAAAAAGGTCAGCTTTCGAAAGTTCACGGACAAGAGGTTCGTAATAACGACCGGTGTGTTCCATGACAATACGAGATTCGCCATCAATGGATTGGATCTGCTCAATGAGAGAGCGAATCCCACTGACTGTGTGTTTGACTTCAAATGGTTTTGAAATGATCTCACCATAAGGACGAAGGATAGCAACCATGCTTTTTCCTTTGGAAACATCAATACCTACTGCATTCATATTCATAAATTTGTCACTCCTTAAAATCAGATTATGCAATGGATAAAGACCAGTTTTACTCATTGCCTATTCCATCTACTGTGGTGTGACACGAACGTACCGAAGGCAGTTCAACCTGCATAAAACGAACGCTGCAAATGAGGAGCTGGTTATCAGTCTCGGTAACGGACGCGAAGTCCAAGATGAATAAGACGATATACCGATTGCTCCATACATTTTAACAGCTTAAGCAACAAGATGGATAATTCCTTACTGGCTGTAAGGGATATTAACCATAAATATATTGTAGTAGATGAAAGCG
>NZ_JAJDML010000126.1:0-1643 GCF_020594215.1 Blautia sp. DFI.1.216 | reverse complement strand
TCAACGAATCATGAAAGCTTATCTCAGCCTATAATGAAAATAGGATACTGACTCCACTACTTTTTTCACTTCTCTTTTTGCCTTACAATAGTCTTAGGCAGGATTAAGTTTGATTGCACCTTGGAGGATTTGCACCCCGTTTGTCAACGTAAATGATTTGCCCTTGAGCACAGCATATTGTCGCACCTTTTATGAATAGCACGAGTAGCAAAGTCCGTATTATCTCGGGCAAATCTCCTGCCAATTCTATAGTAAAGGAGTTGTTCTGTATGAAAGACCTTCTGGAAATTTCCTGTGGACTGGATGTCCACAAAGAAAAAATTGTTGCATGTATCCTGACTGGTCCTCTGGGCAAGCCAACCCGTTCTGAAATCCGTGAGTTTTCTACATTGATTCCGGATATGATAGCATTACGGAATTGGATCGTTTCTAAAAACTGCCATCATGTAGCTATGGAAAGCACCGGTATCTATTGGATGCCGATTTATGAAATACTGGAGGATGCTTTCTCTGGTGACATTACCCTGCTTGTTGTAAATGCACGCCATATGAAAAATGTTCCTGGCAAAAAGACCGATATGCGGGATTCCGAATGGATTTCCACCTTGCTTCGCGCCGGACTTCTGAACGGAAGTTTTATTCCCGAAAAAAGAATTCGGGAATTCCGCGATCTAAATCGTTACCGTAAGAGTGTCATCCGCGATATTACATCACAGAAGAACAGGATTGAGAAATTTTTACAAAGTTCCGGCTTCCGTCTATCATCCTTTATTTCTGATATTTTTGGCGCTTCGGGTAGAAACATCATTCTGCATTTAATTGAACATGGGCAGATTGATAAAACTGCTTTAGATTCTTGTCTCAAAACCAAGACCAGAAACCGTATTGATGAAATTCTCATGTCCGTGAACGGAACACTGTCAGAACACCAAAAGGCATTTTTAAGGATTCTCATGACTCATTACGATTCTTTAAAGAAACATCTTGCTGAAATTGAAACGAGTCTCGAGGAAGATATGGCTCCATTTGCCCTGCAGGTTGAGCAGTTGAATAGCATCTATGGAATAAGCACAACTGCTTCCTGTGCAATTATTGCTGAAATCGGTATTGATATGAAGCCGTTTAAAACTGCGGAACACATCTGCTCATGGGCCGGTTTGTGCCCAGGTAATAACGAAAGTGCTGGAAAACGAAAAAGCACCTCTGTCACAAAAGGCAATCCTTACATAAAAAGTATGCTCTGCGAAATTGCCTGGGTGATTGCAGGGAAACGCAACACTTATCTTTCGGCATGGTACTGGAGAATCAAACAGAAAAAAGGAGCCAAAAAAGCGATTGTCGCACTTGCCCGAAAACTTCTTGTCATCATCTACACAATGTTAAAACAAGGAACTCTATTTGACGAATCCTGTTTTGAAACAAGACGTAAGCACTGTGAACAAAAACAGCTTTCTCGTTATATACGGGAATTGGAAAAACATGGTTATCATGTGGAAGCTCAAAGCTAGCCTTTCTTAAATACGATCAATCTCTCACTACAGGCAGCCAATACTGTGACTGCTTTATAGTGATGCTTTCATAATTGTTGAAAACATTTGTTGTCAAGGTTCAGTTTTTGGCTACGAGTTTTATTTTCGTAGCAA
>NZ_JAJDML010000125.1:0-1696 GCF_020594215.1 Blautia sp. DFI.1.216 | reverse complement strand
AAAAGATCAAAAAAGGACTGTTTTTATGGAAAAAATAGATCACAATGCACATTCAGTATATTTGATGTATTATCATCTGATCATGGTGGTAAAATATCGAAGAAAAGTTATCAATGACCCAATTTCAGAAAGAGCAAAAGAAATATGGGAATATATTGCACCCCGATATGGAATTGTTTTGGAGGAATGGAATCATGATATTGACCATGTGCATGTAATGTTTCGTGCACAGCCTAAAACGGAACTCAGTAAATTTATCAATGCATATAAAAGTGCCAGCAGCAGGCTGCTGAAAAAAGAGTATCCGGAAATCCGGGAAAAACTTTGGAAAGAAGCATTCTGGAGTCAGAGTTTCTGCCTTTTGACGGCAGGAGGCGCACCAGTTGAAGTGATCCGTCAATACATCGAAACCCAGGGAGAGAAAAAGCATTGAACATAGCATATCGTTTCCGGATCTATCCAACAGAAGAACAGAAGATACTTCTGGGAAAAACATTTGGCTGCTGCCGTTTTCTGTATAACCAGATGCTTAATGACAAGATCCGGGAGTATAAAAAGACGAAAAAACTGTTAAAAATACACCAGCCATGTATAAAAAGGAGTATTCATTTCTGAAAGAAGTAGATTCGCTGGCACTGGCAAATGTTCAGCTTCATCTGGAGAAAGCATATAAGAATTTTTTCCGTGATCCCAAGGTTGGATTTCCACGTTTCAAGTCAAAACATCACTCCAAAAACAGCTACACAACAAATGTAGTCAACGGAAATATTCTGGTAGAAGATAAGCGGATCCGGCTTCCCAAATTAAAATGGATCTCCATGAAAAAACACAGGGAGCCTGCAGAAAACTGCTGTCTGAAATCAGTGACAGTCAGTATGGAGCCGTCCGGAAAGTATTTTGCAAGTCTGCTGTATGAAGGATACAGCTGCGAAAACCAAGCAGCAGATGAAGATTACAGCAATGCCAAAATACTGGGGATTGATTATGCGATGCAGGGGATGGCAGTGTTTTCAGAAGAGATTGAACTTGAAAAAGCAGGATTCTTCAGAAGAAATGAAAAAAGGCTGGCAAGGGAGCAGCGTAAACTGTCGAGATGTGTAAAAGAAAGCCGCAATTATGTGCGGCAGAAAAAGAAAGTTGCCAGGTGCCATGAAAAAATACGAAACCAGAGAAAGGATTATCTGCATAAATTGAGCCGCAGGATTACAGACCAGTACGATATAGTCGCGGTAGAAGATATTGATATGAAAGCAATGGGCCAGTGCCTGCATTTTGGAAAAAGTGTACAGGATAATGGATACGGGATGTTCCGGAATATGCTGGATTATAAGCTTGCCTGGAAGGGAAAGAAATTAGTAAAGATAGACCGCTTTTTCCCTTCAAGCAAAAAATGCAGTAAATGCGGAAAGATAAAAAAAGAGCTGGGATTATCCGAAAGAGTATACCGCTGCACGTGTGGAAATGAGATGGACAGAGATCGAAATGCAGCGATCAATATCCGTGAAGAGGCAAGAAGGATGCTGGCAGTATAAACTGTCCATATCCGGACAATAAGTAAGAAAATGCGCCCGTGTCCGGGCAAAAAGAATCGCGGGGCACGCGAGGATAGCTTGTAGATACTTGGCTCAGTAGAGGAGTCATTGAGCAAGAAGCCCCCACTTCAAAATCTGGGATTTAAGTGGTGGGAGCATGTCAC
>NZ_JAJDML010000124.1:0-1756 GCF_020594215.1 Blautia sp. DFI.1.216 | reverse complement strand
TAGGCGTTTGCGAAACGCCAAAAGCCGCATAAATACGGCATTTTTTTGTTGTTAAAATAAAATATCTCCTCAAGGTTTATGGTAAAATAGAATTGCCTAGAAACTAATTAACCAATCCACCTAAAGGAGATATACCTACATGATAACATATAAACAGCTCACTTTGGCAGAAATTTTTGAAGATTGTCAAAATAAATTCGACAACGACAAATATCAGTTCCTTTCGCTTCTTGATGAAGCCATTAACCTTGATGAAATTGTTCCTGTTTCTTTTATTTCTCATTTTTACGCCAGTACCGGAAGACCTCGCAAACATCAGCTTTATCCAATGCTTAAGGCACTTCTTATCCAGCGTATTTTCTCAATCCCGACGGACACACTCCTGATCGTATTTTTGAAATTTTCCCAGGAACTGCGTGATTTCTGCGGTTTTGATGTTGTTCCGGATGGTTCCAAATTTACACGTTTCAAACAGGATTTTTTATCGGACTTACAATCTATGTTCGATCATCTTGTTGATCTGACCGAACCGATCTGCCAAAGTCTTGATCCTGCCCTTGCTTCCATGACAATCTTTGATACCTCTGGCATTGAAGCATGGGTTACAGAAAATAACCCAAAATATGCCAACCGTATTATCAAGCAGCTAAAGGCCTTCAAAAAGTCCCATAACCTTGATGATTCCTATGATCCTTATAAAGCTGCTTATGGCTCTATGCCAACTCATGCGGCTTCCAATCAGGCAATCCAGCAGATGTACATCAATGGACATTTCTGTTACGCCTATAAATTTGGCATTATTACGAACGGGCTTGGTATTGTTCGTGACATCACTTTCTACAACAAGGACTTTCTAAAAAACCATCCTGATATCGTTGTAGGGAAGAAATCAGATTCACCGGATGAGGATAAATCCCTTGCCGATTCGAAAGCACTTCTTCCAGTTTTAATTGACTTTTTCCAGAAACATCCTTTAATAAATTCAAAGACGTTTCTTGGAGATGCTGCGTTTGATGCCATTAACATTTACAAATCCCTCTTTGAAGAAATTGGCTTTCAAAAAGCTTTTATCCCTTTAAAAACAAAGCTTTCTGTGGAAGGAACCGACTATACTGTCAATGAAAACGGTATTCCCTGCTGTCCTCACAATCCATCACTTCCGATGCGGCGTGAAGGAAGCAGATCCCATTTGCGGAGTAAACTTCCTACCATGAAGTTTGTATGTCCAAAAATGAAATGGGAATACAATCCTGCCGACAAGTCAAAACATCGCGTATGTCATTGTGACAATCCATGTACATCTTCTTCCTGCGGACGAATGATCTACATTTATCCTGAAAAGAACCTTCGTGCCTATCCTGGTGTAGAACGCGGCTCACAGGAATGGGAGGATACTTACAAGATCCGTGTAAATGTTGAAAAGTCAATCAACCATTTCAAAGATAGTTTCTGCATTGCAGATCGTAAAACACAGAATGAGAAAACACTTCATGCTGATTTACTGCTTGCAGGAATTACCCAGCTTGTTACTGTGCTTGTCGCTGATAAGATTCATCAATACCAATACATCCGGAGTTTGAAGCCTTTGATTGCCTGATTATTAATATGCATACAATCTTTTCTTCGCAGTTTATCTGGGAAGTCTTTTAGTCATGTTCAAATTTAGAAGTACCTATTTTTCATCTTAAGAATCCTGCGTTGCAGGATTCTTACCGCTTTTTAGTCAGGATTGCGAACTTGTTTCGCAATTACCTAT
>NZ_JAJDML010000123.1:0-1818 GCF_020594215.1 Blautia sp. DFI.1.216 | reverse complement strand
GGCATATTCATGCCAAAACACCTCGCGGAATAGTGGTGTGTGAACAGTAACCTCCATACGATAGATACTTTGATTATATCATACTTCCCAACTTCCGTCACCTGTCCGTTACAAAAATGTTAAATTCGCGTTAACTTTACAAAAAGAAGAGTTTTGAAATACTGTTTTTGTATCTCAAAACTCTTCCTTTGTGTTTATGGTTCTTTATTGTCGTCCATCGTTCTGGTAGTAGCTTCCAGTTCCTGGATCAGGTCTTCCAGCGAAAGCTCCTCTTCCCCTTTGATCAGTTCATCAGGGATATCATCCAGATTATCTTCTTCAATCTCCAGCTCCATGCCGGCCACATTGCTGAAGCCTTCATGACTGTCGGAAGAAGTATGATCCGGTGTATCCTCGTCCATATTTACTTTCTCCACATGTCCGTCCTGCTCACTCTCTGAATCAAGCGTTGCCGCAAGCTCTGCGATGGCTTTCTTTCTTCTGAGAAGTTCATATTCATCATATTCGCTGTCATACTCTTCTTCCAGGCCTTCATCTCTGACTGTCTTATCCTTCTTGATCAGAATAAATGCGATCAGATTCAAAACACCCGTATAGAGCAGATCCACAGGCAGACTTCCCAGTACAAGTACAAATACCAGTGATACTCCCAGAAGCACCCATACATTGTTCATTGCAGGAAGCATCAGGATGTATAAACCATTCATAATGATCATGATCGGATAATGGAAGAAATAAATTCCCATTGTATGTCGTCCCACATAGGTGAGTGGCAGTTTGATGTCCGGCACTAACGCAAGCATCGTATAGACAACTACGAAAGATACCAGATACATCAGCAGTCTGAGGATCACTCCCTGAGGATCCGTCAGGCCACAGAGCTGATATCCATGATTACCTCGGAAAATAGCAATTCCCATTTCATTTGGGATCATATAATTCGGTATCGCCCACAAAAGGACTCCGGAGATTGCCACCAGGATCCATTTTCCCTTAAATTTACGGATCGCTGTGATATATTCACTCTTCCAGAGATACCCCGCAACAAAGAATGGGAAAAATACCACGATTCTTGATGATGACAGGAATGTGGTAAATTCCGGTCTGGTTCCTGCCCATAATGCGAACAGGATACTGAGCGGAACAATAAATCTGATCTTACCCAGGGCCTCAATGGTAAGGCGGTAAATAAACAGTGCCAGTATATACCACATGACACTTCCGGTAGGACGCAGTATCTCATAATCTACAGATCTGCCCAGCCATATCTGTGAATACCAGGTTAAGGTATATCCCAGAACATAAGGGATCAGCAGGTTCTTAAAATTCTTCAGCACATTCTGAGGTTTCTTTGACAGATATCCTGAAATAAAAACAAATGCAGGCATGTGAAAAATCGTGATCGCATACCACACATATCTCACTACAGTATCTACCTTTACAAGGTTAAATGCAATAATATGGTTAAATACTACCAGAAAGATAAGCAAAACTTTAATGTTATCGATCAGGCAGGAGTACGGCACCGCCGCTCTCTCTTTTTTTATTTTCATGTTTAAGTACTATCCTCTAATCATATTTCTGACTTCTGCTGTGTGAACATACAACCCCATTCTGCCAGATTCTTCAGATGACCGGCAGACAAAAAAACGCACAGCAATGTAACGGGCAATTAACCGCAAAGTCATATTTACTGCAACAAGCATAACATATTTTTACGATTTATGGAATAGAAACTTAACATTTCGGTCAATGGAAATATTTTGTTACTGTTCACACACCACTATCCCGCGAGGTGTTTTGGCATGAATATGCCAA
>NZ_JAJDML010000122.1:0-1877 GCF_020594215.1 Blautia sp. DFI.1.216 | reverse complement strand
TTCCAGTTGTGTGCCCAGCTAAGGGTGTGTAGTCAAGCCGGTGGGATTCCGGTTTATCCAAGGTTTAGCCAACCAGATAATAGCGAGTCTTGGGATGATGCCGGTAACGGCATCTGACAAGCGTAGACAGCAAGAAAGCAGGGTTGAATAGTGATGGAGCTTCGAAACGTTAACTTCAGTCGGTCGACGTCTTAACTGGTGCGGAAGACAATATCATGTAATGCGATATGGCGAGTGTTATGTGGCACTGCGGAGTCAGAGAACCAATCATGTTTTACATTGTGAATACACATCAACTGGGGAGAACCTGCCATTTCTCGAAGAAGAGTATGAAGTTGCAACTGAAAACGGAGGATTTCAAATGAATGGTAGGTGGTCGGACAATCCCATAGTACTGTAGAAATCGGGCAATGCCGATGGAGGGAAGGGGATTGCATAGTAAAGGTCTTACTGAGGACACATTATCCGTACTCAGGGACGGAGGAAATAATGGAAACGAAATTAGTAAGAATAGCTGAGATATCGGCAACATCAAAACATCCTATATTTACATCAGTGTACCACTTGATAAATGAAGATATGCTGAAGCAATGCCATAAGGAATTAGATGGGAACAAAGCAGTCGGAATTGACAAGGTAACTAAGGATGAGTATGGGAAGAACCTTGATAGAAATATCAAGGAACTGGTACAGAGGTTGAAAAACAAATCCTTTAAGCCACTTCCGTCACTGAGGGTATATATACCTAAAGGAAATGGAAAGAAACGACCATTAGGGATTGCTTCCTATGAAGATAAGATTGTACAAATGGCAGTGAAGAAAATACTGGGAGCTATTTATGAACCGAGATTCCTAAACTGCATGTATGGATTCAGACCGAATAGGGGGTGTCACGAAGCAATAAAAGAAGTATACCAACGGATAAGCTATGGAAAAATCAGCTATATCGTAGATGCCGATATCAAAGGTTTCTTTGACCATATCGATCATGATTGGATGATGAAGTTCCTTGAATGGAATATACAGGATAAGAACTTATTGTGGCTAATACGTAAATACCTTAAAGCAGGAATAATGGAGCAAGGAAAATTCGAGCCAACAGAGGAAGGTTCGGCACAAGGCTCAGTAATGAGTCCGATGCTTGCAAATATATACATGCATCATGTGTTGACGCTGTGGTTTAAGCTGGTGGTGCAAAGGGAAATGCAGGGAGAGTGTTTTCTCGTCAACTTTGCGGATGATTTTGTTGCAGGATTTCAATATAAGTCAGAAGCTGAAAGATACTATAAAGAGTTAAAGGAACGAATGGAAAAGTTTGGACTGGAGCTGGAAAGTAGTAAAAGCAGACTGATTGAATTTGGGAGATTTGCAGAGCAGAATCGTAGAGCAAGAGGAGAATGTAAGCCTGAAACATTTGGTTTTCTGGGATTTACCTTCTACTGTAGCAAAACGCGAAAGGGAGGTTTCGTGCCAAAGGTACAGACTTCAAGAAAGAAGTTTGAGCTAAAGGTTAGAGTATACAAGAACTGGATTTACGATAATCGAAATCGACCAATGCGAGAAATAATTAAAGAGTTGAACGTAAAACTAATTGGACACTATCGGTATTATGGTGTTACATGGAATTTTCGGAAGATAACAACATTCCTGCATAGAGTACAACAGTTTCTATTCAAAGCCATGAATCGGAGAGGTTGTAGACGGGCATACACATGGAATGGATTTGTGGAAATGCTCAAGTATTACCCGTTAGCAAAACCTAAAACGTACTATTGTTTATATTGAAGCGAATGTTACTATGAGGAGCCGTATGCGGGAAAGCCGCACGTACGGATCTGTGAGGGGCTAAGATTGAGAGGTCTTAGTCTACTCGACTG
>NZ_JAJDML010000121.1:0-1902 GCF_020594215.1 Blautia sp. DFI.1.216 | reverse complement strand
TATTTTGTTGAAGTTTCTTTATATTTTATTTTATCTAGCACAACAAGTTAATTTACATCTTCCCATTTAGATAAAGAGTAACATGAGATGTATTGAAACCAGAGTCGGCAGCAGTTAAAGCGTTTTGTGAAGCTTGATAAAGAGTAACATGAGATGTATTGAAACGAATTTGATATGGAGCCAAAGAAACCAGCAGCAAAAGATAAAGAGTAACATGAGATGTATTGAAACTGCAATATGTAATCCAGATATTTTTAATAATGCTTCGATAAAGAGTAACATGAGATGTATTGAAACAGTAATGATCTTTCCATCGTTTATTCCTCCTGTTTTGATAAAGAGTAACATGAGATGTATTGAAACTCGTTTCAACCGCTTATTATCCGTAATACTCCAAGATAAAGAGTAACATGAGATGTATTGAAATCTGCAGAAAGGGTACTGAGGGTACTGGATGGTCTTTCGATAAAGAGTAACATGAGATGTATTGAAACGCACATCTTTTGCGCCGTAGGTGTTACCAGTTACCGATAAAGAGTAACATGAGATGTATTGAAACAGTCTGTTTACAACAGACAGTTCTCCAATGGAACCCGATAAAGAGTAACATGAGATGTATTGAAACAATATAAAATGTTGTATATAATGGAATTGCTCTGACAATAACAAATATCCAATCCACAACTCATTTATATCTGTTAACATATAGCAACATAAGTATGGAAAATAGAGATTAACATAAAATACAATGTATAATATGTATATAGAACCGAGACAAAAGGGAGGATCATGTATTGAATTCAGTCAAAAAAAAACTTCCAATAGGAATAGAAAATTTTGCAAAGCTTCAGGCGGAAGATTTCTACTATGTAGACAAAACGATGCTTATCAAAGAACTTCTGGATAATTGGGCGGAGATGAATCTGTTTACACGTCCGAGAAGATTTGGTAAAACACTGAATATGAGTATGCTGAAAGCATTCTTTGAATTAAACGGTGATAAGAACTGCTTTAAAGGAACAAGAATTTCCAGAGAAGTTTATCTTTGCGAACAATACATGGGAAAGTTCCCTGTGATTTTTATTTCCCTGAAGAGTATCAGTGCGCAAACTTATGAAAAAGCCTGTGATATGGCAATACAGATTGTAAATGGTGAGGCGCGTAGATTCCAGTATTTATTGGACAGTGAACGTTTGACGGAATATGATAAGGATGCGTTCAAATCATTGCTTCTGCCGGATATGAAGGAATCTGTTCTGTGCAGCAGTCTGAGGATTCTGTCAGAACTTCTGGAGAAACATCATGGTCAGAAAGTTATCTTATTGATTGATGAATATTTTGGATTTACGGACAGTGATGTAAAGAATATATTGGAATATTATGAACTTTCTGAGCATTATGATGAAATAAAAATGTGGTATGACGGATATCGGTTTGGAAATGTAGAGGTTTACTGTCCCTGGGATGTGATAAATTATTGTGATGAATTGCGTATAAACAATATGGCGCAGCCACAGAATTACTGGTCTAATACTAGCAGTAATGAAGCGGTGAAACGCTTTATTCAGGAGACTGATAAGGAACGGTCAGAAAGGAAATTGAGAAACTGATAGCAGGAGAAACAATTGTAAAGGAGATTCATCAGGAACTGACATATCAGGATATGTATGCTTCGATTGAAAACCTGTGGAGTGTTCTTTTTACTACGGGATATCTCACACAGACCGGAAGAAAAGATGCAAATACGTTCATGCTTACCATTCCTAATATGGAAATACGTAATATTTTTCTGACACAGATTATGGAATATTTTAACAACCGTAGCAAGAATTCCCTCACCTCTATAGGGACGCCACTGAAAAAGTCTTTATTTTGCATAAAGCAGTACAATATAAAGTGTTT
>NZ_JAJDML010000120.1:0-1906 GCF_020594215.1 Blautia sp. DFI.1.216 | reverse complement strand
AGGTGAGTGCTAATTTTTTGAGATTTTTTTTGCAAACCCTTTAAAATCAATGGTTTGCAGTATCTTATTTCTTTTGAAATTGTGATTTTTTCTGTTTTGACACCAATTTGACACCAATTTCTCTTTTTGTGGTGTCAAGCATTTAACACCATACTATCTAGTCTTGCAATCTCATTTTCAATCCTTGTCAGCTCTCCAATATGGTTATACACTTCCATTGTTACATCTATATGAGCGTGTCCCATAATATATTGAAGAACTTTTACGTCCATACGGCACTCTGCCATTCTGGTACAAGCTGTGTGACGCATTACATGAGCTGAAAACTTTGGTAACAGCTCTGCTTTCCTATGCTCTTTTTTTGCTCTCTCTACTTCGGTTTTGTTATATGCGTCTACAATGTTGTATAAAACACTATTTACGCCATTCGGCATAAGCGGTCTGCCCGATTTTGCTGTAAAGACAAACCCCGAACACCCGTCCACCTCAATGCTCTTATCCTTTGCAAGCATAAAATTGATTTTTCTTTGTTCCTCAAAGGCTTTTGCAACTTCTTGTGTCATAGGTATAATACGAATACCCGACGACGTTTTTGGTGTTGAGATATGGAACTTGCAACCGTCGCCTAAATTCTTATAAATGAGCTGATGGTCTACATTAACCGTTTTTGCCTTGATGTTTATATCTTTCCATGTAAGACCAATAAGCTCCCCACATCTTAACCCCGTACCAATCATTATGGTAAACATAGGATAATATGTGTTATAGACATTGCTCTGTTTTACAAACTCCATAAACTTTTCTTGTTGAGAAACTGTTAAGGCTTCTTTTTCCTCTGCTGGTTTTCCATAATCACTAATGGAACTTTTTGCAGGGTTCTTTCGGATAATATCATCATCAACAGCCATTTCTAATGCAGGATAAAGCAGGTTGTGAATATACTTGATTGTAGAATAAGCATATCCAGCTTTGGAAAGTTTCGCATAATACGCTTTAATATGTGAGGGTAAAAGCTGAACAACTTTAATATTTCCAATCTCGTCTTTTACTCTGTTTTCCCAAGCACGAACATAACTAACTCTTGTAGTATCAGCTAGCTCACGAGTTGCCATATAACGCTCAAACAACGTGTTAAGCGTCATTTTTTTGATTGCTCCGTCTGTCAATATATTATCTTCCATATCTTTTGCAATCTGCTTCTCTTTTTCTCGAAGCTCTGGTAAATCTTGTGCATAGACTGTCAATCTCTTGCCTGTTCTTACGTCTGTATAACGATAACTGTATCTTCCATCATTACGCCAGTTTTCGCCCTCTCTTAATTTTCTTCCTTTTGGGTCTTTTCTACTAATTGCCATGAGAACCATTCCTTTCTGAAAAAGCCTCTTTTCTTGTTCTCACAGCGTGCTTTGTCCTTTCTTATTATACTACACACGCCAGAGAACATAAATAGAAAATCGCTCTATTCTTCCAAATATAACAAGTATTTCTTGACTTTTTCTATGGAATAAAGAACCCTGCGACCTATCACAATTTTTGCTCCTGCCTGCTCGCCAATCTTTCTTGCAGTAGCACGACCACAAGATAACCTAGCAGACAGTCCCTCTATATCAACAGCAATCGGCTGTTCCGTTGCTCTTATCTTCGTTTTATTCATATTCCAACACCTTACCTCGCTGGAACATCACATCATTTAACACATCAGTATTTAACATAATGTAACACCCCCTTTACTGTGTGTCTATTTATAAGTTACATAAGCAGACAGACGGCTTTGGAAAGCTCCATTAGTATCTCAACTATTCCCATTCTTGTGGGCAGAACCGCACCATGCGGACGTATCATTATTCTGTGAGGATAGGTCATGGCAAAACGACTTTTCCAACAGTCGCTCTCGGATCACTGCGTG
>NZ_JAJDML010000012.1:0-86942 GCF_020594215.1 Blautia sp. DFI.1.216 | reverse complement strand
TGAGGAAATCCGTGGGACAGAGAATACCGGAAAAAGAAATCGCTAACTTCCAGTTTGCCGAACTGGCGAAATACAGAAAACAGCATAAGAATAATCAACAGGCAGGTAGTCTTATAACGAGACTGCCTGCCTTCTTTTATGCCTGCAAGTGCCATTTCTCAAGGGGTGTTCAAATGAACTCTTTGAACAAGTCATACATGGGATGAACTGATACAGCATTTTGTGGATTCCTATGTTATGGAAACAGATAAGAAGGCGGTATCCGCTTTTTATGACCGTGATTATATTGCAGAAAGGCTGAAGGGGCTGGAAACTGAATTGTCTTTAGAGTGTCGAATCACTCTGAATGGAGAAGAACGATGGGTTCGCAATGTGATCATACGTGGAGAGATAGAGGATTCAGAATATGCCATGATTTTCTTGCGTGATATCACAGAGGCAAAGATAGAGAGCGCACGGCATCTGCAGATGGCAGCAGATAATGCCTCCATGGAGCTGCTGATCCAGAGTATTGTGCGTCTGGTTGACCGTTTTGTTGTCTGTGATCTGGAAAATGACAGATATGAGTTCTACAACCTGAATGGACAGATGATATATAAACCTCTGGGCTTTTATCATGATTTTCAGATGCAGGTTCTTGAAAGGTATAAGACACTGGAACCACTGGAAGCTATAGATATTCTGATAGCCCCGGATAATATTCGAAAAAAACTGAAAAGTGAAAATGATATTTATAAGTTTGAGTATTGTAGCCTGGATGAAAAGACTTATAAAATCGCTTCTTATATTCCCTTGGAATGGAAGAATGGAAAGCTGGAAAAGGTATTGCTGGCATCCATGGATGTGACACAGGAGAAGAAAGCAGAGATTGAATCCCGTCAGGCACTGAAAGAGGCTTACCGGTCCGCAGAAAATGCAAATCGTGCGAAAACAGAATTCCTTTCCAATATGTCCCATGTTTTGTTATGTTTAGATTGGTTGTATCTTATAGATGCGGCAGAGGTCGATAAGAAAGGGTGCATAAACTTATGTATATGAACTACTACGGCTATTGAATAGCCGATTTTGTTAAACTCTTTGATATCCGGCAATTCCATTGCTGTGAGTACCGTTTTATCCCCATGGAGGCTTTCTATGTAAGTATCTACAGCATTGTGGATAGGATGGGGGAATAATCCATGTCAGGATGCAGGGATGCTGGCAGTAGATGCAGTTGGATGAGATGTTGTTTCAGCGGATATATAGCGGGTACTGATGGGTACTATGGAGCATCACATGATATTCCTGCTGCGGATAGACCGGTTGGTATCATAAGGTGGGGAGAGCTGGAGTGCTAGTGATCTATTCCGCGGAGGTGGTAGAATGTATAGGATACCAGAAAAATATTCTGGATATCTGCCCTTTTGTTGACAATCCGCATATAAAAGGATTACACTTTCATCAATAAAAAATAAAGGAGCACCACGAAATGGAATTACAAAAGGGAAGACCTGAGAATACAGATAATCGTCTGGACAAAGAAATCCGTGTCTATGATTTTTTAGACAAACTTGGAGTTCAATATCAGCGTATTGACCATGAGGCTGCTATGACTATGGAAGCCTGCGAAGAAATTGACCACGCCCTTGGCGACAACACCACGATCTGCAAAAATCTGTTCCTGTGCAATCGTCAGGAGACGGATTTTTATCTTCTTCTGATGCCTGGTGATAAACCGTTTAAGACAAAAGATCTCTCTGCGCAGATCCATTCCGCCAGATTATCTTTTGCCAAACCGGAATATATGGAGAAATATCTTGATATCACCCCTGGATCCGTCAGTGTATTGGGACTGATGAATGATTCTGAGAAGAAAGTACAGCTTCTTATTGATGAAGATGTCATGAAGGAGCCATACTTCGGCTGTCATCCCTGTATTAATACCTCGAGTCTCAAATTCACAACTGAAGATCTGATGCAGAAAATTATTCCAGCACTGGAGCATGAGCCTGTCACAGTGACTCTGCCGGTTCCGGAATAAGGAAAACACATAACCAAAGACACAGGAAAGCCCTCAGCTATAGATTTTGTCTATATCTGAGGGTTTTCTGAATATGGACTATTTTAAAATGCCATAATCCTGCATGAATTCCTGCTATCCTTGATACTCCAATCGCATTAGACTCATGCACTGCGTCCAGACGATTACATATGATCACTCTGGGACAGCGAATACCAAGTTCCGGTTCCGGAAATGTCGGAGAATCTTATCATAAGACCGGCCGAGAATAAAGGCTATAATACAATTATTTCGGGGGTTATATGTCTCGGGATAGTGGTGCGTAAACAGTAACAAATACCTGGGAATGTTGTTCTGTAGTTGACAATGACTCTGGGAATGATATAAAATATGGAATTGAAATTCAGCGGTTGTTCTGATACTATTTTTTTGACCATATAACCTCCGACAGAACCATTCTGTTTAGAAGTCAGGTTACCGTTGTACCCGTCTGTAAGCGGTACGCCTAATTCATTTGCAACCTCGAATTTGAAACGGTCTAACGCACCTTTTGCTTCCGGTACAGCTGTCTGGTTAGAAGATTTTGTGTTTGACATATCAATTTCCTCCTTGGTTGTTGTTTTCTTTTGAAAGTATTTTTGTGTTGCAATGCTAGTATATGAAGATGCAGAAATAATACACTGGAAGTTTTCGCATGGACAGGAAGAGCATGGAAACAGGAAAACTTGCATGATGACTGTAAGAAAAATATTAATAAATTATGAATTATGTATATTTTTTAAGTTTTAATTGCGTTTTATTTAGTGCTTTGTTATAATTACAGTTAGGATTGTGGATAAAAGATAAAATCCGCAAAATAAATAGGAGAAACGGAGAGGAGAAACTATGAACTTAGGTATAATCGCACATAACAGTAAAAAAGTACTGATAGAAGATTTCTGCATCGCTTATAAGAATATACTTGCCAAACATGAGGTCTATGCCACAGGTACAACCGGACGGAGAATAGAAGAAGCGACAAGCCTTCATGTGCATAAATTCCTTGCCGGCAGCATTGGTGGAGACAAGCAGTTTATGGAGATGGTAGAGCGTCAGGATCTTGATATGGTCATTCTGTTCTACAATCCGGTCATGATTGATCCTAAAGAACCGGATATCACAAGCATCGTGAGAAGATGCGACCAGTACAATATTCCTGTAGCGACAAATATTGCCACAGCAGAACTTCTTATTTTAGGGCTTGCAAGAGGAGACCTGGATTGGAGACTGAATCTGAAATGAGAGTGATCGCAGGTAAAGCCAGAAGGCTTAATTTGAAAACAATTCCGGGGATAGACACAAGACCTACTACTGACAGAATCAAAGAAACATTATTTAATATACTTCAGCCGGAGCTTTTGGAATGCCGTTTCCTGGATCTTTTTTCCGGAAGTGGCGGGATCGGAATCGAAGCTCTGAGCAGAGGGGCTTCTTATGCAGTGTTTGTGGAGAAGAATCCAAAAGCTGCTGCATGCATCAGAGAAAATCTTGCATTTACAAAACTGGCAGAAGATGGTAAACTGCTGAACATGGACGTGTTGCAGGCATTGCGTTCCCTTGAGGGAAAAGGTGTTTTTGATATTATTTTTATGGATCCCCCATATAATAATGAACTGGAAAGACAGGTGCTGGAATATCTGAAAGACAGCACAGTTGCAGATAAGAATACACTTATTATTGTGGAAGCGGATCTTCAGACGGATTTCAGTTATGTGGAATCTCTCGGTTACAGGCAGCTGCGTTCGAAAGAGTATAAAACAAATAAGCATGTATTTTTAGAACGTGCATAATTAACTATAATAATTTCAGAATGAATGCATTGCTTCCTGAAATTATCATAAGATTGCTGCCTGCAGGCAGCATTCGTGTTGTTATGCATATGTGTATGTGCCAGAGGAAAGAGAGAGTAAAAATAAATGAAAATAGCAGTATATCCCGGCAGCTTTGATCCGGCTACCTATGGACATCTTGATGTGATCCGGAGAGCAGCAGTTTCTTTTGACAAAGTGATAGTGGGCGTTTTACATAATTCTTCAAAAAGTCCGTTGTTTTCTGTGCAGGAACGTGTTAATATATTAGAAAAGGCGACTCAGGACGTTCCTAATGTCGAGGTAAAACCATTTGAGGGATTGTCTGTGAATTTTGCCAGAGAGAATCACGCTCAGGTGATCATACGTGGACTTCGTGCAGTTACAGATTTTGAGTATGAGCTCCAGATGGCTCAGACCAATCGTGTACTTGCACCGGATGTAGATACTGTATTTCTGACTACAAGTCTGGAATATGCATACCTGAGTTCTACAATATTGAAGGAAGTTGCACATTTTGGAGGCGACCTGAGTAAGTTTGCACCGGCCGAGATAACGGATGCAGTTATTGAGAAGATTCGTCTTACAGCAGACAACAAATAAGTTATTGTTCACATAGAGCGTACAGTAACAGAAATAGAAAATAAGGAGTGTATATACTATGAGCAGCAGAATTGAACAGATTATCGGTGAGATTGAGGAATATGTGGACAGCTGTAAATTCCAGCCACTGTCAACTACTAAGATTGTGGTAAATAAAGAAGAAATTGAGGAACTTCTGAGAGAACTCCGCCTGAAAACTCCGGATGAGATTAAACGTTATCAGAAGATCATTAACAATAAGGACGCTATCCTTGAGGATGCTCAGACTAAGGCAGATGCACTGATCGCAGATGCACAGGCAAGAGCACAGGAACTGGTAACACAGCATGAGATTATGCAGAAAGCATATGCACAGGCAAATGATACGATCAATGCAGCTAACAAACAGGCACAGGAGATTCTGGATTCTGCAACACAGGATGCAAACAGCATTCGTCTCAGCGCGATCACCTATACAGATGATATGATGGCCAATATTGGCAGTGTGCTTAATACAACATTAGAGGATGCAGGTGTGAAATACAAAACATTTATTGATTCCCTGCAGAGCTGTCTTGATGTTGTAAACCACAATCGTCAGGAACTTGCACCTCAGACAGCACAGGCTGCAGCAATTACAGGCTCTTATCATGATAATGACGGAGCGAAAGATGATGATGACGATCTGTTAGATGATCTGGGAGAGAACTAAAAATAAATCAGTTATAAATATAGAAGATGAGAAAACAAGGGGCAGGAAAATTTCCTGCCCTGATTTTGTATAATGAAATGATGACAGTTCCCGGAAAGAATTTATTTTCACAGATAGGAAATCAGACAGTAAAGAATACCTGCTGTAAGGAATGTACAGATACACTTGGAAATAAAATAAGGCAGAATGCTGAGGTCATGGTGGAGAACACCTTTTGTCTGAGCAAGGATGCACAGACCGCCGGATGCGGTGGCTGCAGCGGACAAAAGTATACGAGTCATGTATGGCAGTCCGGAAACTGAAATAAGAGAAAGTCCGGAAGTAATCTCTGTAAATCCGAGCAGCAGGTATTGATAGAGAAGTGGAAAAGGCGCATAATATCTGATACATCCTGCCAGAATGGAGAACAATAGAATATATCCTCCGAGACGTGTAATGGTTTCAAAACCGTTCATTATAGAAAAATCAAGTATATTTTTTCGAGAAGAAATCTCGGGTGAAAATTCTGGGGAATCTGAGATGGTGGCATTTTGGTACACAAAAAAACGAAAGAACAGCATACATATCAGATTTGCTGAAAAAATACTCGCAAAGACCATGCCGGCAGGTACTGTATCCTTAAGACAGGACTTACAGAGATAGGTAATGATAAAGGCAGGGCTTGGATTGTTACAGAAGGTAGTGAGATAAAGAGCTTCTTTTTTGCTGATTTTATGTAATCCATACAGATCAGAGGCAAGTTTGGCTCCCAGAGGATAACCACACAGCATTCCGAGAACGAAAACATAACCACCCCAGATGCTGACACCCGGAAAAATATGAAAGAATGATTCAAATGGCAGGAGAAGTTTCCGGATATGACCGGTATGTGTAAGCATTCCTGTGAGAATAATAAATGGGAGAAGCGTTGGGATTAATGTATTCAGCCACAGAGTCATTCCGGCTCTGGCACAGGACAGACTTTCAGCAGGATGTAGCAGAAGAAAGACAAGAAGAAAACAAATACCACCGGTGAGTATGGTGTTTTTGGACATACAACAACCTCTTTGCAATTGTTTGCCATTCTTTATAAAATTTATATGGCGCAGAATGAAAATAAATGCTATAGTATTTGGGTAAAATATATCTGGAAAATTTGTCGTATATCGGGAAAACAATGGTATATTATAAGACAAATGTGTGATTTTTGGAGGTAATATAATTATGGCAGTTTTAGAGAATTGTGAACCCAAAAGAGTGTTCCATTATTTTGAGGAGATATGCAAAATTCCTCATGGCTCAGGAAATACAAAGCAGATCAGCGACTATCTGGTTCAGTTTGCAAAGGATCATGATCTGAAATATGTTCAGGATGAGATGAATAATGTGGTTATTTATAAACCGGGCACAGCGGGATACGAGAATGCTCCTGTAGTGATCATTCAGGGACATATGGATATGGTATGTGAGAAACGTCCGGATGTAGAGCATGATTTTACAAAAGACGGATTAAATCTTTCTGTAGAAGGTGACTATGTATCTGCAAACGGAACAACCCTTGGTGGTGATGACGGAATTGCTGTTGCTTATGGTCTTGCACTTCTGGAAAGTGATACAATTGCTCATCCGCCGCTTGAAGTGTTTATTACTGTAGATGAGGAAATCGGTCTTCTGGGTGCAGTTGGATTTGACTGCAGTGTATTAAAAGGAAGAAGATTTATCAATCTGGATTCTGAAGCAGAAGGAAGCCTCTGGATCAGCTGTGCAGGCGGACTTTCCGGAGTCAGCCATATTCCAGTGACAAGACTGGATGCAGAGGGAGAGAAGCTGACAGTTAAGATCAGCGGACTGATGGGCGGTCATTCCGGAGCTGAGATTGACAAGAATCGTGCAAACGCAAATTCTCTTCTCGGAAAATTTCTCCATGGTCTGGATGAGAAAACAGATTTTGAACTGATCAGTGTGCAGGGCGGACAGAAAGATAATGCCATTACAAGGGAGGCTACAGCAGAAATCCTTGTTCTTGAAGAAAATGTAGATGCTGTCAGAGAATATGCGGCTTCTGTGCAGGGAGCATGGAGAGAAGAGTATGCAGGAACTGATGAGGGTATCACAGTAACTGTTGAAGATGAGGGAAAACAGGAAGTAAGGGTTCTTCATCCCACAAGTAAAGAAAAAGTAATTTTCTTCCTTGTAAATGTACCTTATGGTGTTCAGAAAATGAGCGGAACGATCAAAGGACTGGTAGAGACTTCTACGAATATTGGTATTCTGAAGACTTCTGAGAATGAGGTAATGGGAAGTTCCAGTATCAGAAGTTCTGTGGAGACAGCCAGAGATTCCCTTTCTGACAAGATTGCCTATCTGACGGAGTTCCTTGGCGGAGAGTATGAGAGACAGGGCGTTTATCCTGCGTGGGAGTATCGCAAGGATTCACCGCTTCGTGATAAGATGGTGGAAGTATATGAGGAAATGTATGGACAGAAACCGAATGTGGTGGCAATCCATGCAGGACTTGAGTGTGGACTTTTCTATAAGAAGATGGAAGGACTTGACTGTGTGTCTCTGGGACCTGATATGAAGGATATTCATACGTCTGAAGAGGTGCTTAGTATTTCTTCTACAGAGAGAGTCTGGAAGTATCTGGTGAAAGTTCTGGAGGCTCTTAAAGAGTGATGTTGGAAGCATCCCTGTTGCGCTTTGGCGGCAGGGGTGCTTTTTTGAATGTTCTATATGTCCGGTGCTTTGCATATACTGTATCAGAATGCGGAACTAGGCATTTCTAAAAAAAACAGAAACTATTCATATTAGCGAGATATTTTTCAAAATCTATGCTATAATAACAAAATGTATGAAATGCAAGGAGCGAGTGAAAATGGAAATACAGTTATGGAGAAGCATTTTGTGCCCGTATGAACTGGCTGTGAGAGAGCTGGAAGTGAAATTCAATCACATTATTGATGAATGTAAAGAGAATGATGTTTACTGCCCGATTGAGCAGGTGGAGGGCAGGGTTAAGAGCGTGAGCAGTATTCTTGAGAAAATGCAGCGCAAGCATATTCCTATGGAGAGAATGGAAGAAGAACTGGAGGATATTGCCGGTGTTCGTATTATCTGCCAGTTTGAGGAGGATATAGAGACGGTTGCTTCCCTGATCCAGAAGAGAAGCGATATGGTTATAAAGAGTGAGAAGAATTATCTGAAGCATATTAAACAGAGTGGTTACAGAAGTTATCATCTGATTATTTATTATACAGTGGATACGATCAAAGGGCCAAAGAAGCTGCAGGCGGAGATACAGATCCGTACAATGGCTATGAACTTCTGGGCGACGATTGAGCATTCCCTGCAATATAAATATAAAGGGGATATGCCGGAGCATGTGGCAGAACGTCTGAGCAAGGCAGCAGATGCCATTAATGCTCTTGACCATGAGATGTCTTCTGTGCGGAATGAGATTATGGATGCACAGAATTCGTCACAGATGCAGTCTAATCTGGTGAAGGATATTCTGATCAACATTGAAAATCTGTACAAGATTGCAAATAAGCGGGAGATTATGAAGATTCAGGATGAGTTCCTGAGAGTATTTAAAACAAAAGATCTTCAGCAACTGAAGCGGTTCCACAGACAGCTTGATATTATATCCGAAGGATACCGGGCACAGGCAGTGTATCATCATGTCTGATTATTATCCGGAAATGATAATTTGAAAGGTTTGCTGCAGATGTAGAACTGTGTGGCGGATGATCGTATCCGCATGACTATAATACATACGAGGAAAATATAAATGCAGGATTTTTTACCGGTAACAAAGAAAGAAATGAAACAGAGAGGGTGGGAGCAGGTAGATTTTGCCTATATTACAGGTGATGCCTACGTGGACCATCCTTCCTTTGGTACTGCGATCATCAGCAGACTGTTGGAGAGTCGTGGGTATAAAGTGGGGATCATTCCTCAGCCTGACTGGAGAAAGAAGGAGAGTATTCAGGTATTTGGAGAGCCTCGACTGGGATTTCTGGTGTCTGCGGGAAATATGGACTCTATGGTAAATCACTATACAGTCTCTAAAAAGCACAGGCAGAAAGATTCCTATTCACCGGGAGGCCAGATGGGACTTCGTCCTGACCGCGCGGTGATCGTGTACAGCAATCTGATCCGTCAGACTTATAAAAAGACACCCATTATCCTGGGTGGGATTGAAGCCAGCCTGAGACGACTGGCACATTATGATTATTGGGAGAATAAAGTAAAACACAGTGTACTCCTTGATTCCGGGGCAGATATGATTTCCTATGGAATGGGTGAGCATTCGATCATAGAGATTGCAGATGCGCTGGCGAGTGGACTGCCGGTAGAGGAACTTACCTATATTGCAGGAACTGTATTTAAGTGCAGGGATCTGTCGAGAGTTTATGATCCGATTATTCTTCCTTCTTATGAGGAAGTAAAAGTAAACAAGAAGGTTTATGCAGACAGCTTTGCCATTCAGTATCAGAATACAGATCCATTCAGCGCCAGACCAATGGCAGAATCTTATGGGACAAAGGGATATATTATACAGAATCCTCCTGCTCTGCCCCTGACACAGGAGGAAATGGATGATGTATATGCCCTGCCTTATACGGAGAAAGTTCATCCCATGTATGAGAAGCTGGGCGGAATTCCGGCACTGGAAGAAATCAAGTTCAGCCTGACAAGCAACAGAGGGTGCTTTGGCGGCTGTAATTTCTGCGCCCTGACTTTTCATCAGGGAAGAATTCTTCAGACCAGAAGTCATGAGTCTCTGATCGAAGAAGCTACCAGAATGACAAATGATCCTGAGTTCAAGGGTTATATTCACGATGTGGGTGGTCCCACAGCAGATTTCAGACAACCATCTTGTCAGAAACAGCTCACGAAAGGGGTCTGCAAGAATAAGCAGTGCCTGTTTCCCACGCCATGCAAAAACCTAACTGTAGATCATTCGGATTACGTTTCTCTGCTTCGGAAGCTGCGGAAGATCCCGGGAGTGAAGAAGGTATTCATCCGCTCCGGTGTACGCTTTGATTATGTGGTGGCAGACAGGGACAAGACTTTTTTGCGTGAACTGGTGGAACATCACGTAAGTGGGCAGTTGCGTGTGGCACCGGAACATGTGTCTGATCAGGTTCTGAAGTATATGGGAAAACCAAGTCACAGCGTCTATCAGCAGTTTCTTAAGGAATATGATGCGGCAAACAGGCAAACAGGAAAGCAGCAGTATGCTGTCCCGTATTTCATGTCCTCCCATCCGGGATGTACCATGAAAGAGGCAGTAAAACTTGCGGAATATGTCCGGGATCTTGGCTTTACCCCGGAACAGGTACAGGATTTCTATCCAACCCCGTCTACTCTTTCTACCTGTATGTACTATACGGGAATCCATCCTCTTACAGGTGAGAAGGTATATGTGCCGAAGAACCCCCATGAAAAAGCAATACAGAGAGTTTTGATGCAGTACAAGAATCCTGCAAACAGAGAACTGGTGCTGGAAGGCCTCAAAATGACCGGAAGAATGGACCTGGTAGGTTACGGCCCTAAATGTTTGATCCGGCCGCTTCGAGAGAATCATGGAGGCCAACAGCATACTCAGGGCAGTAGTCGGAATGCGAAAAACAGCAGAAATAGCAAAAATAACAAAAACAGTTCAGCATCTGCAAAGAAGAATACTATCAGAAATATACATAAGAAAAATTCCAGAGGAGGACGTAAGTGACAGAAAAGAAAAACAGAAATAAAAAACAAAGTAAAGCGAAAACATCTTCAAAAGTATCCAAAGGGAACTTCGGATATTTCAGAAGTGAAAAGAGACGCCGCCTGATCATCACTGCAATTCTTTTTGCAGTACCCTTATTCATCTTTTTTACATCCTGGTTCTATTTTAAGACAAGAATGACTGTCTGGACAGTTGTAACTGTAGTTGGCTGTCTTCCGGCATGTAAATCCATGGTGAATCTGATCATGATTCTGAAATGCAGACCAATGGATGCCGGATTATATCAGAAAATCCATGAGCATCAGGGCAGTCTGGATATGGCATATGAACTTTACATGACTTTTTATGAAAAAAGTGCCTATATTGATGCAGCAGCAGTATGTGGAAATACAGTAGTGGCTTACAGCAGTGATCCGAAAATCGATGCATCTTTCATGGAAACCAATTCCCAGAAGATCATCCGTAAAAACGGTTATAAAGTGACGGTGAAAATTTTTACAGATCTCCGTCCGTTCCTGGAACGTCTTGATTCCATGAACGATCACAGAGAAAGTCTGGAAGAAGGAATCAAATTTACCCCGGACGAAAAATATCCGGATCTTTCCAGAAACGAACTGATCCGACAGACCATTCTGGCATTGTGTCTGTAGTCGCCGGAATTCAATTACAAAATATATCTATAGCAATGTGTTATTTCGGAGTTTGGTATAATTATACAGGAACAATTAAATATGAAAGAATTTATTATAGAAGAAAATGAAGCGGGCCAGCGCTTTGATAAATATCTGGCCAAGCTTCTCAGAGAAGCACCTAAAAGTTTTTTTTACAAAATGCTTCGCAAAAAGAACATCACTCTAAATGGAAAGAAAGCCACAGGAAACGAAAAACTTCTCAAAGGCGACACCATCAAACTGTTTCTGAGTGATGAAACTTTCGATAAATTTGCAGGAAGCAGTCAGGCAGCAAGAGCATACTGCGAACTGGATATTGTTTACGAGGATCCTGATATCATTATCATCAATAAACCGGCAGGGATGCTTTCACAGCCGGCAGATGACGGGGAACCGTCCCTTGTAGAATATCTGACCGGCTACCTTTTAAAGAAAGGTGATCTTACAGAAGAACAGCTCAAAACCTTCAGACCTTCTGTATGTAACCGACTTGACCGTAATACCAGTGGAATGGTCTGTGCAGGTAAAAGCCTTGCCGGTCTGCAGTTTCTGTCCAGGATATTCCACGACAGAACACTTCACAAATACTACATCTGCCTCACAAAAGGCAAAATAGAAAAACCGGATCATATCAGGGGTTATCTGCACAAAGATAAAAAAACAAACAAAGTAATCGTAAGCAGACAGGAATTCAAAGATTCCCTGCCGATTGAAACGAAATATCGTCCTCTTGGCAGCAACGGAAAAATAACTCTTCTGGAAGTTGAGCTGATCACAGGCCGTACTCACCAGATTCGTGCTCACCTTGCAGGAACAGGACATCCATTGCTTGGAGACACCAAATACGGAGATTCTGAATTTAATAAGCAATACATCCGCCATGGAGTCAGGCATCAGCTTCTCCATGCATACAGGTTAGTAATTCCGGAGACAGACCAGACCTTTGTGGCGCCGGCACCGGAGCTTTTCTGTAAAATCATCAAAGAGGAAAATCTTGAGGAGGCTTATCATGAGAATCTGGAAAGAAATATGGGATTACGCAAAAATGATCATCATAGTAGTAGTGATCGTAACGCTTGTGAATAGCGTAGTACTGATCAATGCCAAAATTCCTTCCGAATCAATGGAAAAAACCATTATGACAGGAGACCGTATTTTCGGATTCCGCCTTGCATATGGACTCAATCTGGATTTCTTCGGACATGAAATATCAAAAAAAATAAAAGATCCGGAACGTTTTGACATTGTTATTTTCAAATACCCGGATGACGAAAGCAAGCTTTTTATCAAACGAGTCATCGGACTTCCGGGAGAAAAAGTACAGATTAAGGACGGCAAAGTCTATATCAATGATTCAGAGATTCCTCTGGATGACAGTTTCGTTCCGGAAAAACCAAGGGGCAGCTTTGGCCCGTATGAAGTTCCCGAAAACAGCTATTTCGTCCTGGGTGATAACCGCAATCATTCCAAAGACTCCCGTTGCTGGAAAAGCACCAGTTTTGTGACATTTGATGAGATTGTCGGAAAGGCAGTTATCAGGTATTATCCGTCGGTAAAATTATTGAAGTAGAAAATAAAATTTACGGAGAAATAAAGTGGCAACATGGAACAGCAGAGGTTTGCGGGGATCCACTCTGGAGGATCTTGTAAATCGTACAAATGAACAATACAGAGAAAAGGGACTGGCACTTATCCAGAAAATTCCCACTCCGATCACACCTGTCCGTATGGATAAGGAAAACCGTCATATTACGCTGGCATATTTCGAGCAACGAAGCACTGTAGACTATATCGGAGCAGTACAGGGTATCCCTGTCTGCTTTGATGCCAAAGAATGTGCGGCGGATACTTTTCCGCTTGCGAATATCCATCCTCATCAGGTGGAATTTATGCAGGCATTTGAAAAGCAGGGAGGGGTGGCTTTTTTTCTTATATTCTACAGCCATGAAAACCAGTTCTATTACCTTACACTGCGCAGTCTCCTTACTTTCTGGAACCGGATGCAGGAAGGCGGCCGCAAGAGCTTCCGGCGCGAAGAACTGGAGCCTCAGTACTATTTGAATAAAAAAAGCGGGTTTCTTGTGCCCTTTCTGGATGGGATTCAGATTGATCTTGATGAGAGGGAATAGAAGAGGGACGCGCAGAAATTTATTTTATTTCCGGTGCGGTTTCGGCATCTAAGAGTTTCTAAGGCAAAAAAAATCTGCTAAAAGCATGAGCCGTCTTCTCAAACTCGCTCCGTCGCCGACTTCGCTCAGACAGTGAAACAGCCGGCTCATAACGCAGATTTTTTTTGCCTAAGAAACTCTAGAGTGTGTCTGAAAAATCATTCCCGCAATCTGCACGCCCCACTTTGCGGGATATTTCACCCGAATTCAGTTGCCGTAGCCCGCTACGGCGCCCTCATCCGGGCAAAATATTCCACAAATTGTGACGCACATCTTGCAGAAAGCCTTTTTCAGACACGCTCTAAGATACCTGCAAATGCACCGGAAATAAAATAAATTTCTGCGCTGTGTATTGGCAGTAACCATGAAGAAATCAACTGGCTGGCATACTATAGCAAGCCTCTTATAATGTATATTGATTCAGTTCATCAGAGCGTAAAATCCTGCGTCAGATATCCTTGATGTGCGTCAGCACGCCTGTAGGTATCTGCCTTGTCTTTCGCACTCGGCTGAACTGTCTTAAATGCATTAGTTAATAGACTTGCTATAGCCGTCATAATCTTCCACATTGCGAAAACCAGCTCGGAAACATATTGTATTTGAGGTGCATTTGCAGGTGTCTTAGAGATTCTTAGTTTTCAGGAAATCTGCGTTATGAGAAGAAAAGCCCCTTGTCTGAGCGACAGCGAGTAATTCCGGGCTTTTCTTCTCATGGTTTTAGCAGATTTCCTGAAGACTTAGAAGCTCTTAGATACCGAAACCGCACCTCAAATACAATATGTTTCTGAGCGTCCCTCTAAACATATAATAATAACATTAACTGTACTTGACATTTTTCTAAAAAACAATTATAATTCTATCTAGTTTCACATTACTTTAGTAGCACGTTACTGTACTAAAGCGAAATCGGCAAAGTAATAACAACCACAATACATAACCAAGAGGAGGACCACCCATGCAGCGTATTTTCCACACCCCTGAAGGTGTAAGAGACATCTACAACGGCGAATGCAGCCAGAAAAGAAAGGTACAGGAGAAAATCCATCGCGTCTTCCACCAGTATGGCTATGAAGACATAGAAACCCCGACATTCGAATACTTTGAAGTATTCAGCCGCGAAGTAGGAACCATCCCATCCAAAGAACTTTATAAATTCTTTGACAGAGAAGGCAATACCCTGGTACTCAGACCTGACTTCACCCCGTCTGTATCCAGAGCCTGTGCAACCTACTTTTCCCCGGACAAAGAACCTGTAAGCCTCTGCTACACAGGAAACACATTTATTAATAACACCAGCTACAGAGGACATCTCAAAGAAACCACACAGATGGGAGTAGAACGGATCGGTGATGAATCCGCAGATGCAGATGCAGAACTTCTTGCCATGACAGTGGAATGCCTTCTGGCAGCAGGTCTTACAGAATTTCAGGTCAGTGTCGGACAGGTAGATTACTTCAAATCCTTATTAAAAGAAGCCGAACTCGGTCCGGAAGCAGAAGAACGTCTTCGTGTTTTGATCTCGCAGAAAAATTCTTTCGGAGTAGAAGAGTTTGTAGAAGAACAGAAACTCAAAGACAGTATGCAGAAAGCCTTTACTGAAATCCCACAGATGTTTGGTTCAGAAGAAGTCTTAAAGAAAGCCAGAAGTCTGACAAACAACGCCTGCGCACTGGAGGCAGTTTCCAGACTGGAAGAAATCTATGAGATTATGAAAAACTACGGATATGAAAAGTATATCTCTTTCGATTTTGGAATGCTTAGTAAATATCAGTACTATACAGGTATCATTTTCCAGGCATATACTTACGGAACCGGTGAACCTATGATCAAGGGAGGCCGTTACAATGGCCTGATGAAACACTTTGGCAAACCTGCGGCATCTATCGGATTTGCCCTTGAAGTAGATAACCTTCTTCTTGCACTTTCCAGCCAGAAACTGATCTCTGAGAAAGAGGAGAAGCCGGAAGTGATCGAATACGAGCCACAGAACCGTACAGAAGCCATTAAAGAGGCACAGAAACTTCGTGCAGAGGGCAGATGTGTGGCATTACGTTTGAAAAAGGAGGCCAGATAAGCCATGAGATACCTGACAGTTGCCCTGACAAAAGGCAGACTTGCCAACAAAACAATGGAGATGTTTGAGAAAGCAGGAATCACCTGCGAAGAGATGAAAGATAAAGATTCCCGTAAACTGATCTTTACCAATGAAGAACTGAAGATGAAATTCTTCCTTGCAAAAGGGCCGGATGTTCCTACCTATGTAGAGTATGGTGCGGCAGATATCGGAATTGTGGGAAAGGATACGATCCTGGAGGAAGGCCGTAAGCTTTATGAAGTGATGGATCTTGGATTTGGAAAATGTAAGATGTGTGTCTGTGGACCGGAGAGTGCCAGAGAGGTTCTGGAGAACAACCAGCTGATCCGTGTGGCGACTAAATATCCAAATATTGCCAAGGATTACTTCTTTAACAGAAAACACCAGACAGTAGATTTGATCAAATTAAACGGTTCCATTGAACTGGCACCCATCGTTGGTCTGTCTGAAGTGATCGTAGATATTGTGGAGACCGGAAGTACACTGAAGGAAAACGGACTGAAGGTGCTGGAAGAGGTCTGCCCGCTGTCTGCCAGAATGGTAGTCAATCAGGTGAGCATGAAGATGGAAAATGAGAGAATCCGTAAACTTATTGAAGACTTAAGAAGAGTTCTTCAGGAGGAGATGTAAAGATGCGTACAGTAAAATTAACAAAAGAATCAACAAAGGATATTCTTGAGAATCTGCTGAAAAGAAGCCCGAATAACTATGGGAAATTTGAATCCACAGTAGCTCAGATCCTTGATAAAGTAAAAAATGAAGGGGACGCAGCTCTTTTTGCCTATACAAAAGAATTTGACAAAGCTGATGTGACAAAAGAGACTATCCGCGTCACAGATGCAGAAATTGAAGAGGCTTATGCGCAGATTGATCCTGCACTTCTTGGAGTGATCCGCAAAGCTCTGGTCAATATCCGTCAGTATCATGAAAAACAGATCCAGAACAGCTGGTTTACAAGCACAACAGATGGAACTATGCTTGGACAGAAAGTAACACCGTTAAATCGTGTGGGTGTCTATGTACCCGGTGGAAAAGCAGTTTATCCGTCTTCTGTACTGATGAATATTGTACCTGCGAAAGTGGCAGGAGTCCCGCATATTGTTATGACAACACCGCCCGGAAAGGATGGCAAAGTATGCGCTTCCACACTGGTAGCAGCCAAAGAAGCAGGAGCAGATGAGATTTATAAGGTGGGTGGTGCACAGGCGATCGGTGCCCTTGCTTTCGGAACAGAGAGTATTCCGAAGGTAGACAAGATCGTAGGTCCCGGAAACATTTTCGTAGCTCTTGCAAAGAAAGCAGTATATGGCTATGTAAGCATTGACTCCATTGCAGGACCGAGTGAGATCCTTGTTCTTGCAGATGAGACAGCTAATCCGCATTTTGTGGCAGCTGACCTTCTTTCCCAGGCAGAGCATGATGAACTGGCATGTGCTATCCTGATCACTACAAGTGAGGAATTTGCGAAGAAAGTAGATGAAGAAGTAAAAGGTTTCGTGGAGGTTCTTTCCAGAAAAGAAATCATTCAGAAGTCTCTTGATAACTTTGGATACATTCTGATCGCAGAGGATATGGACGAGGCGATTGAGGCAGCCAATGAAATCGCTCCGGAACATATGGAGATCGTGACAGCCAATCCCTTTGAAGATATGATGAAAGTGAAGAATGCAGGTGCGATCTTTATCGGAGAGTACAGTTCCGAGCCACTGGGAGATTATTTTGCAGGTCCGAACCATGTACTTCCTACAAACGGAACAGCCAAATTTTTCTCAGCCCTTTCCGTAGATGATTTCATAAAGAAATCAAGTATTGTATATTACTCAAAATCCGCACTGCGTAATATACACAAAGATATCATTCAGTTTGCAACTTCTGAGCAGCTTACTGCACATGCAAATTCTATTGCAGTTCGTTTTGAGGATGAAGATAAAGAATAATGGTAAGGCTTTGAATCTGAAATCTGCTATAATGTAAACTGTAGTTTGCGCATTAAAACAATGGATTCAGAGTGTTTGAAAATAAGTAAGACAGAGAGGACTTAACCATGGCAAGAGAAGCCTCAGCAGAAAGAAATACAAAAGAAACAGAAATCAAATTAAAAATAAATCTGGATGGAACCGGATATTCTGATATTGAGACAGGTGTGGGATTTTTTAACCATATGCTGGATGGATTTACCCGTCATGGGCTCTTTGATCTCAGTGTCAGAGTCCATGGTGATCTTCAGGTGGATGACCATCACACCATCGAGGATACAGGAATTGTTCTGGGAACTGCATTAAAAGAAGCAATTGGTGACAAAAAGGGGATTAAGCGCTATGGAAGCTGCATCCTTCCCATGGATGAATCCCTGGTGCTCTGTGCGATTGATCTGTCCGGAAGACCTTACTTTGTATGGGATGCAGAGTTTACCACAGACAGGATCGGTGACATGTCCACGGAAATGGTAAAAGAGTTCTTCTATGCCATTTCCTATGCCTGTGGCATGAATCTTCATATCAGGGTTCTGGCAGGTGGGAATAATCACCATGTAGCAGAAGCAATGTTCAAAAGTTTTGCCAAAGCACTGGACGCAGCCACATCCTATGATCCAAGGATCACAGATGTTCTGTCTACCAAGGGCAGTTTGTAAAATTTGAAAATTTACGAAATGATTTATGGCAATCAATAAATTAGATGGAGACAGAAAATGGAAAATACAGTGAATTTAAAAAGCAGCATCGCATGGTCTGATTTTAAATTAAACAGTGATGGAATGGTACCTGTTATAGCCCAGGATTATCAGACAAACGAAGTGCTGATGCTGGCGTATATGAATGAAGAAGCATTTAATACCACTCTTGAAACAGGTAAAATGACTTACTGGAGCAGAAGCCGCAATGAACTCTGGACGAAGGGACTCACATCCGGACATCTCCAGTTTGTAAAATCCCTTACACTGGATTGTGACAATGATACGATCCTTGCTAAAGTAGAGCAGATCGGTGCAGCCTGCCATACCGGAAACAGAACCTGTTTTTTCAAAGCCCTGACAGAAGTGTAATGAATAACGCGATAATATACATACAAGCCAAAATTCCATTGCCGCAGGCAATCTGGAATGAATTTTGGCTACGTTACTGTGAACGGAGTGAACAGTAACACTAATGCCAAACATTAAAGGAAAATATACACGAATTGTATTGACATTTTTGTTAAAATGTGATAAAAAAAGAATATCCGAATTGAATATGTGCAATGTTATAACGCAAAGGTTGCATCGTACTTGATGTGCAAAAGAGAATCCGGTGAGAATCCGGAGCGATACCGTCACTGTGTATGGGAGCTGCTTTTCAGAAACCACTGGGAAACTGGGAAGGGAGAAACAGCGATGATCGAAGTCAGGAGAACTGCCTTGGCGTAGAATTTAAGGTCTGCGGTATACAGAACCTGTATTCTCATAACGATACATAGCTCTTTTATTAAATGAATCAGACAGAATCGAAATTACAGATATATCTGGTACATATAAACCATGTATTTATGGGAAAGCGGTAGCTGCAGAATATGCAGTTGCCTTTTTTGTGCATACAATTGTCCGGAAATACGAGAAATAAAAGAGGAAAAACGAAATGAAAAGAAAATCCATGTTAGCCTTATTACTGGCAGTATCCATGACCTGTTCCATGACAGCAGCAACAGGTACAGTTGCTTTTGCATCTGATGATGCAGCAACAGAAGAGGCTGCAGATGACACAGAAGCAGCTGCAGACGATGCAGATGCAGCAGATACAGAGGAAGCATCTGATGATACAACAGAAGCTTCTGATGATGATCAGAAAGCCGCAGACGAAGTTGGTGCCCTGATCGATAAGATTTATGTTCAGGAAAGAACAGACACAACTGACGAAGACTGCAAAGCAGCAAAAGAAGCATGGGACAAACTTACAGATGCTCAGAAAGAACTGGTAACAGGTGAAGAAGCAAGCCCTGAATACTTTGGACGTGACACAGGTGATGCTTCCAAAGATGATCCTCGTAACCAGGATGAGATTGGTGAGAATGAACTTCTTGTAGTAAGTTTTGGTACATCCTTCAACGACAGCCGTGCAGAGGATATCAAAGGAATCGAGGATGCCCTTGCAAAAGCATATCCGGACTGGTCAGTAAGACGTGCATTTACAGCACAGATCATCATCAACCATGTACAGGCAAGAGATGATGAAGTAATCGATAATATGCAGCAGGCTCTTGACCGTGCAGTAGCTAACGGTGTTAAGAATCTTGTTGTACAGCCGACACATCTGATGCATGGTGCAGAATATGATGAAATGACAGAGGCAATTGATGGATACAAAGACAAATTTGAATCTGTTGCAATTGCAGAGCCAATGCTCGGTGAAGTTGGTGATGACGCTACAGTGATCAATGATGACAAGAAAGCAGTTGCTCAGGCAATCACAGATGAAGCTTGCAAGGAAGCTGGATTTGATGATATGAAAGCAGCAGCAGATGCAGGCACAGCATTTGTATTCATGGGACATGGTACATCCCATACAGCTAACGTAACCTATGACCAGATGCAGACACAGATGGATGATCTTGGATTCACAAACGCTTTCATCGGAACTGTAGAGGGAGAACCGGAAGACACAGCATGTGACAAGGTTATCGAGAAAGTAAAAGAAGCAGGATTCAAGAATGTAATCCTTCGTCCTCTGATGGTTGTTGCCGGAGACCACGCTAACAATGATATGGCTGGTGATGATGCAGATTCCTGGAAATCTCAGTTTGAGGCATCCGGTGATTTCGACAGTGTTGACTGTCAGATCGCAGGTCTTGGAAGAATCGCAGCAGTAGAAGATCTGTATGTGGCTCATACAAAAGCAGCAATTGATTCTCTTGGAGCATCTGACGATGCAGCAGCAGAAGATACTGATGCCAAAGCAACAGATGACAGTGCAGACGATGCACAGGCAGACGATGCACAGGCAGATGACGCAGCTGAGACAACAGCTGATACTGCAGAGGCTGACGCTGAATAAAAAATATTGTTCAAACAAGATAAACTGCCCGGAGAACTTGCAAAAGTTTCCGGGCAGATATATTATATGATAAGAAAAAAAGAAGTCATAGCAATTCCATAAAATACTGCAAACAGTTCGCACGTTTCTGTTCATTCCGTTCACAGTAACGTGCGCACATCTGAGAAAGATCCAGAGGAACTGTCTTAATTGCATTATTTTCTGGAATTACTATAATATATTTGCCATCACCTGTTCAAAAGCCTGTTGCTCTGCAGCAGATGGGTTGAACAGCACGATAGAAAAAACTATAAAAAATATGAAGATAAGGGAGAAGAAATAATCATGAAGAAACGTTCATTTACATTATTAATGTCAGCACTTACTATTTCAGCTACTCTGATCGGTACAAGCCCGGTTGCTGCAAAGACAGATACTGATACGGCAACAGAAGAAACCACTGATAAAGAAGAAACAACTGCAAAAGATGCTGATTCAGAAAACACAGATAATAAAGAAACAGATGCATCCAAGAGTGATACATTAGAGGATGGCACCTACACAGCAGAATTTGATACAGACAGCGGAATGTTCCATGTAAATGAAGCAAACGATGGAAAAGGAACCCTTACAGTAAAGGATGGCAAGATGACTATCCATGTAAGCCTTGCTTCTAAGAAAATTGTAAACCTTTTCGTCGGAAAGGCAGAAGATGCACAGAAAGACGGGGCAGAGGTTCTTGAGCCAACCACAGATACTGTTACATACAGCGATGGAATGAGTGAGGAAGTATATGGATTTGATATCCCGGTACCCGCAATTGATGAAGAATTCGATGTAGCTTTGATCGGAACAAAAGGAAAATGGTATGACCATAAGGTAAGTGTCAAAAATCCTGTAAAATCCGATGATACAGATGCAAAAAAAGATGATAAAGAAAATAAAGATGCAGATTCCAAAGCAGATGACACAGACAAAGATGCGAAAGACAGTAAGACAAGTGAAGGTAAGACTCTGGCAGATCTGAATCTTGAAGACGGCGATTATACCATGGATGTAACTCTCACAGGCGGTTCAGGAAGAGCAACCATTGATTCTCCTGCAGCCATTAATGTAGAAGGCGATAAAGCTACAGCAACTATCGTATGGAGCAGTCCGAACTATGATTATATGCTTGTGGATGGTGAGAAATATGAGCCGGTTAATAAAGACGGAAACTCCACTTTTGAAATCCCTGTCAGCGTATTTGATGCAGAGATGGAGGTAACAGCAGATACAGTAGCAATGAGTGAGCCTCACGAGATTGACTACACCTTAAATTTTGATTCCACAACTGCCAAAGAAGCAGAAAAAACAGCAAAATAATCACATACAAACAAAGAAACAATTATGAAGATGAAAAACATAATAAAGAAACAGCAAAAAACAATATTTATCGGTTTTATGTCAGTTGCATTATTTATTATCTGTATATGCACTGTCTGTACAGCATACGCAGCAGATAAAGACAATGCAAAAACTCCTGTGGATATCCCGGGACTTACCTATGACCACAGTATGGAACTTTCCTACGCAGAAGAATTCAGCGTAGACTATTACAATGATGGCTATGCTCTGATTACTATCGATCAGGAAGGACAGTTTCTTGTAGTTCCAGAGGGAAAAAAGGCTCCAAAGGGGCTTGAAAAAGATATCACAGTTATTCAACAACCGCTGAACAACATCTATCTGGTAGCAACCTCTGCCATGGATCTTTTCCGCGCAATTGACGGTATTGACAGCATTCGTCTTTCAGGAACTCAGGAGAATGGATGGTATATCCAGGAAGCAAAAGATGCCATGGAATCCGGAAAAATGATTTATGCAGGCAAGTACAATGCACCGGATTATGAACTGATCCTGGATGAAGGCTGTGGTCTTGCCATTGAATCAACTATGATCCATCATAATCCGGAGGTGGAAGAGAAACTGGAACAGTTTGGTATCCCGGTAATGGTAGAACGTTCCAGTTATGAGAGCCATCCTCTGGGAAGAACTGAATGGATGAAACTCTATGCTGTGCTTCTCGGAAAGGAAGATGTAGCTGAGAAGGCATTTAAGGAGCAGACAGACAAGCTTGACAAAGTTCTGACCTCTGATGATAAAGATACAGGTAAAACAGTAGCATTCTTTTATATTAATTCCACAGGTGCTGTCAATGTGCGAAAGAATGGTGATTATGTTTCAAACATGATCGAGCTTGCAGGCGGCAAATATGTTCCCGAAGATACAGGAGAAAGTGATAACGCTTTGTCTACCATGAATATGCAGATGGAAGAATTTTATGCCAAAGCAAAAGATGCGGACTATATCATCTATAACAGTACTATCGACGGTGAACTTTCTAGTATTGATGAACTGCTGGCAAAAAGTAATCTTCTGGCAGATTTTAAGGCAGTGAAGGATGGAAATGTGTGGTGTACGGGTAAAAATCTTTTCCAGGAAACCACCGAGCTTGGAACCATGATCGAAGATATTCATACAATCCTTACCACAGATGATGATTCACTGGATGAACTTGTATATATGCATAAGTTAAAATGATATTTGTAAATCCTCGGCACACTTGAATTCGCATTCTATGCGATTGGTATAGTTATTTACGAATGGCATTGAAATATGTTTGCGGGATTCTGCAGAACTGCCAAAAGCAGGAAATATAAAAACAAAAGGAACAAAAAATATGGATGACAAAAAACGTACAGCCAGATACTGGATAGCATTTTTTATACTGGCGGTGTTTCTGGTGATTTTATTTGTCTGGAATGTAAATGCCGGAAGCATTCATCTTTCAGTGGGTGAGATTCTGAATATTATTTTCAGACATCAAGGAGATGCGACTGCTTACAATATAATATGGGAAATCCGTCTTCCCAGGATTCTGTCAGTGATCATTCTTGGAGGAGCACTTTCTGTATCCGGATTTCTTCTTCAGACATTTTTTAATAACCCTATTGCAGGTCCCTTTGTACTTGGAATTTCTTCAGGAGCCAAGCTGGTAGTTGCACTTCTGATGATTTATTTTCTGAGCAGATCTATTTCCATGGGTTCTGCAGCCATGATCATTGCAGCGTTTATCGGTTCTATGATTTCCATGGGATTTGTCCTGCTGGTTGCCAAAAAAGTCCACAACATGTCCATGCTGGTTATCAGCGGTGTCATGATCGGTTACATCTGTTCTGCAGTTACAGATTTCGTAGTTACATTTGCGGATGACTCCAATATCGTCAATCTTCACAACTGGTCACTGGGAAGTTTTTCAGGAATGTCCTGGGGTAATGTGAAAGTAATGGCAATAGTAGTTCTGCTCACAATGGTGATCGTGTTCTTTATGTCTAAGCCTATCGGTGCCTATCAGCTGGGTGAAGTTTATGCCCAGAATATGGGAGTGAATATCAAGCTGTTCCGCATAGGACTGATTCTCTTATCCAGTATTCTGTCTGCCTGTGTGACAGCTTTTGCAGGACCAATTTCTTTTGTTGGCATTGCAGTGCCTCACATTGTAAAAAGCCTGCTGAAAACAGCCAGACCGCTCCTTGTGATCCCGGCTTGCTTTCTGGGAGGGGCAGTATTCTGTCTTTTCTGTGATCTGATCGCCAGAACCGTATTTGCACCTACAGAACTCAGTATCAGTTCCGTAACAGCAGTGTTTGGCGCACCAGTTGTAATCTATATCATGATTCGCAGACAGAAGAGAAATTGATATAAAAAGCAGGAGCAGAATACGCTATCCGGGCAGATTACTATAAGATGCAGCATAAAAAAGGAAAACAGGAAAAAATATGTCAGAGAAAATAGCAGATGTAATAAAGGAAACAGAAAATAACAAAGCAGACCGGCAGGAACAGTATTTTTTCCGTACGGATCAGCTGACTGTGGGATATGACGGAAAACCTCTTATCAGAGAAATCAATATTCAGCTGAAAAAGGGAGAAATCCTCACTCTCATCGGTCCTAACGGTGCCGGAAAATCCACTATTCTTAAAAGCATCACCAGACAGCTTGCCACGATCAGCGGTACTGTTTATCTGGATAAAGAGAAAATGGCAAAGATGACCAATAAAGAGGTTTCTCAGAAACTGGCAGTCGTGCTCACAGAGCGTATGCGTCCGGAACTGATGACCTGCGAAGACATTGTAGCCACAGGGCGTTATCCTTATACAGGAACTTTGGGAATACTCTCCGCAGAGGATAAGACAAAGGTAAAGAAATCAATGGAAACCGTCCATGCATGGGATTTAAAAGACAGGGATTTTACAGCCATCAGTGATGGTCAGAGACAACGAATCCTTCTTGCCCGGGCTATCTGTCAGGAGCCGGAGATCATTGTACTGGATGAGCCGACTTCTTTTCTGGATATCCGTCATAAGCTGGAACTTCTTACCATTTTGAAACAGATGGTGCTGGATCATCAGCTTACAGTGATCATGTCGCTGCATGAGTTGGATCTTGCACAGAAAATATCTGATAAAGTTATCTGTGTACATGGAGAATATATAGAAAAATATGGTGCTCCGGAAGAAATCTTTACTTCTGAGTATATTCGGAAGTTGTATGGAATTACCAGAGGAAGCTATAATGCTGCTTTTGGATGTGTGGAGATGGATCCGCCCAGAGGTGAACCTCAGGTGTTTGTAATTGGCGGTAATGGAAGCGGAATTCCGTATTATCGAAAACTGCAGAGACAGGGAATTCCATTTGCGGCAGGAGTGCTTCACACGAATGATGTAGACTGTCAGGTAGCCGGTGCACTTGCAGACCAGGTGATTACAGAGAAACCTTTCGAAAGTATTTCACAGGAATCTTATGATAAGGCTGTGGAATTGATGAAAAAATGTCAGAAAGTGATCTGTCCTCTGAAAGACTTCGGAACAGTGAATGCCGCAAACAGGGAACTGCTTCGCCTTGCGCGGGAGCTGGGAATACTGGCAGAGCTATAGGTTACTGTTCACTCCGTTCCCAGCAACACGCTTCGCGATGCACAGAATTTATGCTAATCGCATAAATTCGCGCAGTATGTCTCGGGTTTTCTGTGACCTTCGCTCACAAAAAACACCTCGCGGGATATTAGCAGTGAACAGTGACAGCTATAGTACATCGTTTTCGAAATAATATTATTATTTCATGTATATGTATGCTATAATGGATACCATCAATCATCCAAAGGAGAGAAATATGGATAAGTTATACATTGTTATCCCGGCATACAATGAGCAGGATAACATTGAACAGGTCATTAATGACTGGTATCCTGTTATAGAGAAGCATAACGGAAACGGTCAGTCACGTCTGATTGTCATTGATGACGGGAGCAAAGATTCTACATATGAAAAACTGAAACAGTGTACAAAGACACGCCCTCTGCTGATTCCGATAACAAAACCAAACGGCGGTCATGGTGCAACTGTGCTTTATGGCTATAAGTATGCACTCAAAAATGGTGCAGATTACATTTTCCAGACAGATTCAGACGGCCAGACACTGCCGGAAGAATTTGAACCGTTCTGGAAACGAAGACAGAAATATGATATGGTCATCGGTTGGAGAAAAGACAGACAGGATGGAATATCACGTGTTTTTGTAACAAAAACTCTGAAACTAGTTATCCGTATCTGTTTTGGGGTAAATCTGACAGATGCCAACACTCCGTACCGTTTGATGAAAGCAGAGACGATGGCCAGGTACATACATCTGATTCCGAAGGACTTTAATCTTTCCAATGTACTTCTGGCTGTTATTTATAAGAAGAAGGGATGCAGCATCAAATTTCTTCCTGTCACATTCAGACCTCGTCAGGGCGGGGTGAATTCCATTAACATGAAGAAAATCTGTAAGATCGGAAAACAGGCGGTAATAGATTTTGTGAAATTGAACAGGATTATCCGCCGAACATAAAAAATGATGAAAAAAAACTGTTGTTCCTACAGTGATCGTGAGGAACAGCAGTTTTTTTGTTGTTATATTTTCAGATAAATGTCGAATCATATCATAAGATGTCGGACGAAATAAATTGACATTTTCTTTAAACAAAATTACAATTATAGTTGTAATAAAACAGAAAACGGTATGTACCGATCTGCACACATCGGGTACATAACACACATAACACAACAAATCAACATATAACAAAACAACACACACAGGTAACAAGGTTGCCACAAATGTAAAAATAATAATAGGGAGAAAAGAATAAGATGAACAAAATGAATGAATTGTGCGAAATGGAATTAACAGGTCGTTACGAGGAGAAACTTTCTGCTCTGAAAGCGGAAATCAGTGCAGCAGATGAGTATATCAGGCAGGATAACAGTGACCTGACGGAATTTGAGAACCGATATGAGCGCTTAGATATCCCGTATCGTGTAAAAAGATTTCTGGATGACTATATTGCGTGTATGCAGACAAAATATGAACGTCTTGCAGACCTGTGCTATCTGGCAGGAGAACAAGGATTATAAAAAAAATCTTGTTTTATCTGTCGAAATAAAGTATTGTAGTAATATACTATATTTACGACAGATAAGGAGAAAATGCGTTATGTACAGAAAGAAAAATTTTATAAGTCTGGGAATGAGCCTGGTTCTGGCAGCAGGAATTACGGTAACACCTGTAACAGCAGCAGATTTCACAGATGGTACAGTTTCTGAATTTAATTCAGATGATGCAACAGAATTTGATGTACAACAGGAAACTGCGGATAATGCGGAGTTTGCATCAGATACAGAGGATAGCATTTCGGACAAAGCAGGTTCAAGTGAAGCAGATTCAGACGAAGAAGTCTTTGCAGAGGCTGTAATTCCGGACGAAAACGGTGCTGTGGATAACAGACAGCTTCTGGAGAAATATCTGAATGACATTCTGTACGGACAGGATCCGGACACACAGCCAGCAGCTTCTCTGGGTGAGGATGTACTGAATGGACAGCAGCAGACCTTATATGAGGAACTTAAGAGTAAAATCAGCGCAGTGGCATCGAAAGGTGGTTCTACCAGGTTTAAAGTCAGTTCAGATCTGGGACTGACCTGGCAGACAACAGCAAGCGGTAATGCTCTCAAAAGAGAAGTAGCCGCACACCTTAATGAACTGGATATTTCAAAGATTATCGATTGCCTGGCTGTAGATTGTCCATATGAATTGTACTGGTACGAAAAGACTGCGGCTACTACCTGGCAGTATGGTTACAGCACAAAGGCAACAGGAAACAAAACAACTGTAAAAATTGAAAATCTTTCCATATCTATGCCGGTGATCAGCAGTTATGCTTCCGGTAAATATAAAGTAAATGCAGGGATTGTACAGCTTGCAAAAAGTGCAGCAGAAAATGCCAGAATGATCGTAAAAGAATTTCAGGGTTATACAGAGACAGAAAAGCTGTACGGATATAAAGAAATGATCTGCTACCTGACTTCCTACAATGATGATGTGACGGAGGATGATGAATACGGAGATCCATGGCAGTTAATCTATGTTTTTGACGGAGATGACAGTACTAATGTGGTCTGTGAAGGTTATTCCAAGGCATTTCAGTATCTGTGCGATCTCAGTGACATTACCTGCTATACAGTGACCGGTATGATGAATGGCGGTACAGGTGAAGGTCCTCATATGTGGAATATTGTGGCAAATAACGGTAAATATTATATGGCAGATATCACAAACAGCGATGAAGGAACAGTTGGAGAAGACGGAGGTCTGTTTCTGGATACTCCGATCTCAGGAAGTATTTCCCGGGGCTATACATATGCGACAGACAGTGCGAATATATATTTTGCATATGACAAAGAAGCAAAGAGCTTATATGGAACCGGAAAAAATTCCATTCTTTATATGACGAAGGAAACGTATTCTGCTGATGATCTGACTGCAAAACCGGCAAAAACTTCAATTACAGGTATATCAAACAGGACTGCCGGAAAACTTGTGATTACATGGAAAAAGGCAAAGAGTGCAGACGGATATGAGATCTACCGCCGGGCAGGAACCACTAATCCATACGTAAGAGCAGCGGTAATTAAATCCGGTTCAACTACAAAATACACAAATGCAAAACTGAAAAAAGGACATACATATTATTACAGAATCCGTTCATACAGATATGATGAGAATGGAAGAAAGATATACAGCGGCTGGTCAACAGTAAAGAAGCAGAAAGTAAAATGAAATCGGTAATCAGAAAAAGACACAAAGGATAACGTGGATAAAACAATGATGAAAGTACTTTCGTAAAAACAGAGTACACAGTTTCAGGGGATTTTCTTGCCATATGTGGAACATCATGATACAATGAGACACGATATGACAGAGAGAACCCCTGAAATTTTATTATGTTATAAGAAATTACTCCATAATGTTCTTATAATATAATAAAGCAGTATTTTTATAATGCTGTAAATATCTGGAAAATATGGGAGGAATAAATATAAATGTGTGGAATTGTTGGATTTACAGGTAATCATCAGGCAGCACCTATATTATTATATGGTCTGTCCAGACTTGAATACAGAGGTTATGATTCAGCGGGACTTGCAGTTCGCGACGGCGAAGGTGATACAGAGGTTATTAAAGCGAAAGGCAGACTGAAAGTTCTTGCAGATAAGACTAATAATGGAGAATCTGTACCTGGAACATGTGGTATCGGACATACCCGTTGGGCGACACATGGAGAACCATCTGAGACAAATGCGCATCCCCATATGAGTGATGACGGTAACGTAGTAGCAGTTCATAATGGAATCATTGAGAATTATCAGGAACTGAAAGACAAACTGATCCGCAATGGCTATGAGTTTTATTCATCTACAGACACTGAAGTAGCAGTTAAACTGGTAGATTATTATTATAAGAAATATCTCGGAACACCGGTAGATGCCATTAACCATGCAATGGTCCGTATCCGCGGTTCCTATGCTCTTGCGATCATGTTTAAAGACTACCCGGGAGAGATTTATGTGGCAAGAAAAGACAGCCCGATGATCCTTGGGGTGGAGAACGGTGAATCTTACATTGCATCCGATGTTCCTGCAATTTTAAAATACACCAGAAATGTATATTATATTGGAAATCTGGAGATGGCTCGTATCAGAAAAGGGGATATCACGTTCTACAATCTGGATGGTGATGAGATCCAGAAAGAGCCGAAAACAATTGAATGGGATGCAGAAGCGGCGGAGAAAGCGGGATTTGAACATTTCATGATAAAAGAAATTCATGAACAGCCGAAAGCAGTTCGGGATACTTTGAATTCTGTACTCAAAGATGATCGTATTGATCTCTCAGAAGTAGGTCTTACAGATGAGGAGATCAAAAAGATCAGCCAGATCTATATTGTAGCCTGTGGCTCTGCTTACCATGTGGGAATGGCAGCCCAGTATGTGATTGAAGATCTGACAAGGATTCCGGTACGTGTGGAACTGGCATCGGAATTCCGATACAGAAATCCGATTTTAGATCCGGAAGGTCTTGTGGTCATTGTCAGCCAGTCAGGGGAAACAGCAGACAGCCTTGCGGCACTTCGTGAGGCGAAACAGAGAGGCATCCGTACACTGGGAATTGTCAATGTGGTAGGTTCTTCCATTGCCAGAGAAGCGGATAATGTTTTTTACACTCTGGCGGGACCGGAAATTTCTGTAGCAACTACCAAGGCATACAGTACTCAGCTGATTGCCTCCTATGCACTGGCAGTGCAGTTTGGAAAAGTCAGAGAACAGATTACAGAAGAAAAATATCAGGAGCTGATCGCAGAGCTGAAAACACTTCCGGATAAGATTGCCAAGATTATTGAAGATGACAAAGAGCGTATCCAGTGGTTTGCGGCTAAGCAGGCAAATGCCAGGGATGCTTTCTTTATCGGGCGTGGTATTGACTATGCCATCAGTATGGAAGGCAGCCTGAAGATGAAAGAAGTCAGTTATGTACACACAGAAGCTTATGCGGCCGGAGAACTGAAACATGGCACAATCTCTCTGATTGAGGACGGAACTCTTGTGATCGGTATTCTCACGCAGAATCATCTCTATGAGAAAACAGTCTCCAATATGGTAGAATGTAAGAGCCGTGGTGCATACCTGATGGGGCTCACCACATATGGACATTATAATATAGAAGATACTGCAGATTTCACAGTTTATATTCCGAAAACAGATCCACACTTTGCAACTTCACTGGCAGTTATTCCTTTGCAGCTGCTTGGCTATTATGTCAGCGTAGCCAAAGGCCTGGATGTAGATAAGCCGAGAAATCTGGCTAAGAGTGTAACTGTAGAATAGTGCCGGGAAAACAATACAATATGTAGCGTAATGCCACAGACTGTAAAGGATTAATACGGTCTGCGGCATTTTTTTTCAAAATCTCAGAATCTCATGAAAATAGATCTGATTTTGAATAACAGAAGGATGTTCCGGTTTCAGTGTTCTGGCTTTCCGATGAAATTCAAAAGCTTCTTTGTGCATTCCGGATTTGTCCAGACATACACATAATTGCAGAAATGGTATGAAATTATGGCAGTCCGGAATATAGAATCCTCCGTTTTGGCTGTTGTCCGGTGCAAGAAGTGCCTGATGATACCAGTGAGCTGCCATGGAAAAGTTCTGTTTCATAAAAAATATTTTCCCAATCTCACAGCATATTTCGGCTCTTGGAATATCTGACATGAAACTGTGAAACAGTATCTCAAGAGCATACTGGTCATTGCCTGATGCCTGATAACAATAGGAGAGAACCAGACAACTGTCCAGTCTGTTTTCAATCCAGCCGTCCGGCTCTTTCAGAAATTTTTTCAGAACACAGATGGCATACTCGTATTGCTTATGATAAAAAAGTTCCCGGCCATAATAAAATAAGTCTCTGGGTTCCAGAGGCTCTCCTTCTTCGATCATCTGTTGATAGATGTGCAGATTTCGAAAGGAAGAGCAGGGTTTTATTTTGCGATGTTCAATCTGTATGGGAGAATAAAGGATGTTCCCGGTGGGAATGATGGATTCATGAACTCTTCCCCGCCATCTGAAATTTCGGGAAGTTTTTAAGATGCGTTCTCTGTAACAGGAGAATGCAGCATGATTCCATTCATCGAAATCTGTGACATAATCCATCATAACCATATCTGTGTTCGGACTCAGTGTTTCTTTTAATTGTTTTAGTCTGTACAGATTTTCCTGAGTGATCATGTCGTCTGCATCCAGCCACATCCAGTAATCAGTACTGACTTTTTCCGAAATAAAATTCCGGGCAGCAGAAAAATCATTTTTCCATGGAAAATCATAAACTTCTGCTGTAAATTCTTTGATAATTTCTTTGGTCCTGTCTGTAGAACCGGTATCACAGATAAGAATTTTGTCTACAATTTCTTTCATGGGTTTCAGGATACGCGGCAATACTTTTTCTTCATTTTTTACAATCATACAAAGGCTGAGAGAAATCATGGAAGATAATTTAAAGCACCTTTTGAGAAAATCAGGAGGAGCATTTGCCCCTCCTGAGGTTTAAGTTGCAAGAAGTCCGGCTGCGCGGAGATTTGCGAGAAGCTGATTAAACTGGGTTACAATATCTGTCTGACCTGTGGCATCTGCTACGGCCGCTGCCGGAGCTACAGTACCGGCAGGTCCGGTAGCACCAGTGGCTCCAGTAGGTCCGGCAGGCCCGGCAGCACCAGTAGGTCCGATAGGCCCGGCAGGGCCAGTAGGTCCGGTAGCTCCGACAGGTCCGGCAGCGCCAGTGGCTCCGGTAGCTCCGACAGGTCCGGTAGCGCCAGTGGCTCCAACAGGTCCGACAGGACCTGGGTAACCTTGAAGTCCGGGTTCACCCTGGGGGCCCTGAGGTCCCATTGGACCAACGGGACCGGGACAGCCTCTGGGTCCGGTAGGACCAGGACAACCGCGCGGCCCCTGAGGTCCCTGACAGTCACAGCTGCAGCGATTGTTATTGTTACAACAGGATGTACCGGATAATTCCGGATCATCTGATGTATGATGACTAAACAGCATAGAAAAGTATCACCTCTGGAAAAATCTTATATCGTCAGACTAGACAGTCTGCCCGGCAGACTGTAATTTTACAGGACATTCCGGCAGTTGTCGTGGAATCTGACAATAATAGATTGCAGTTCTCGATATTAGTATATGTTTCATATGTGAGTTTGTGACTTACTATTGTATAACTGTCAACTACCCATTACCTAAAGGCAATGGGCTTGTAACTGCCCAGTCGTAGTAACGGTTTACGCCTTCGACCTTTTATCCCCAATAGGTATTGCTACCTAAAGTGGCGCTACATCATAGGGTGGTTGACAGCATCCTTTACAGACAAGATATACTCATCTGTAACTGTATCAGGTACTAAACTTCTCATGCTATACAGCAAACATTTTTTTACGGGTAAGATTTTACGCAATACGCGAGTTTTTTACTTTATAAGAAAGAAATATAAAAAATGCTGTGGAAGATAAGTTTATTTTCCTGACAGAATAATTATCAAAAATGAAAAGAGTCTGATGCATAAAACATATAGGTTTATGCGTTGGATTCTTTTTTGTCTCTTGCCCAATAAGTTCCGGTATGCTATGATAAACAAAAGCATATTTTCTAATTATCTAAATCTATGTAACTGTCCGGTATTTTCAACAGTTACAGCCAAATCTCAATTCATATACAGATCATGAATCTGTTCTTTCAGAAAAGTCATGCTTTAATTTTCACTATTTATTTCTAGCAGGAGTTTTCTAAAAGGCAGGAACTCCTGAACATATTTATCAAGGAGGTTATAAGATACTGTATAAGAAGACAGAAAAGCTATCAATAATAAAGAGGGAGGGTGAGATAATGGGTATGTTTGTAAATCCGAATGCTGCTGCATTTCAGTGTGCAGTCAATTCGGAAGTATATATAGACAAAACGGGATTATTGGAATATACAAATAAAGTACTTGGCACGAATGCCAGGTTTATATGTAACAGTCGTCCGCGCAGATTCGGGAAATCTGTTACTGTAGATATGCTGACTGCATATTACAGTAAAGGATGCGACACTGAAAAAATGTTTTCAGGACTGGAAATCAGCAAATGTCCGGATTTTTACGAACATTTAAATAAATATGATGTCATTCATTTTGATGTACAATGGTGCTGTATATCAGCAGGTTCCAGTGAGAATTTAATTTCATATATCACGAATATCGTTGTTTCCGAATTAAGAGAGACTTATCCTGAAGTCAATCTGGTGGAAAACAGCACTATATATGGAGCAATGGCACGCATTAATACTGTATTAGGAAAACAGTTTATTGTAATCATTGATGAATGGGATGTTCTGATTCGTGATGAAGCCCATAATCAGGCAGCACAGGAAATGTATATTGACTTTCTCAGAAACATGTTTAAAGGAATTGAGGCATCAAAATATATCGCACTTGCATATCTGACCGGAATTTTACCGATAAAGAAATTAAAAACCCAGTCTGCCTTAAATAATTTCACCCAGTTTACAATGCTTAATGCCGGCCCATTGACACCATATATCGGTTTTAATGAAGATGAAGTAATCGATTTGTGTGAAAAATATGAGATAGATTTTGCAGAAGTGAGGCGGTGGTACGATGGTTACCGTCTTGGAGATTACCATGTATATAATCCAAATGCGTTAGTAAATCTGACAATTATGCGGACATTCCAGAGCTACTGGTCACAGACAGGAACCTATCTGTCAATCCTGCCACTGATCAACATGGATTTTGATGGTCTGCGGACATCCATTATAGAGATGCTGTCCGGTTCCTCTGTAGAAGTAAATGTGAATGAATTTCAGAATGATATGGTCAGCTTCGCAGACAAAGATGATGTATTGACTCTGCTGATCCACCTGGGTTACCTTGCCTACGACCAGAGAACCCAGAGAGCTTACATTCCCAATGAAGAAATCCGTCAGGAATTTCGTGCTGCCACCAAACGAAATAAATGGAACGAACTGATCGAATTCCAGCAGGAATCCGAGAAGCTACTGGAAGCCACCTGGGAAATGGATGCAGAAACAGTTGCTGAACAGATAGAGAAAATCCATGCAGAATACACATCAGTGATTCAGTACAATAACGAGAATTCCCTGAGCAGCGTACTCAGCATTGCCTACTTAAGTGCAATAAAATACTATTTTAAGCCAATCCGGGAACTCCCGACAGGAAGAGGCTTCGCAGATTTCGTCTTCATCCCCAAACCACTGTACAGAGACTATTATCCTGCATTACTCGTGGAGCTAAAATGGAACAAAGACGCAGAAACTGCTCTGAATCAGATAAAAGAACGAAAATATCCAGAGTCATTGGAACAGTATACAGGGGATATTTTGCTGGTTGGAATCAATTATGATAAAAAAGAAAAAGTACATCAGTGTGTAATCGAAAAATGGTTTCCACTGTGTATATAGAACGTAACTTCAAAAGAATCATATAAGTTATGAGAAAAGACATTCTACCCCAGTGGATGGAATGTCTTTTTTATATAATTTTTAGCTTGCATCTATGTAAAATTGATATCAGAAAATTCCCTCTTTTTATGTTGACATTACTAAAAGCAAGACTATAATGAGAACCGAAAAAAGAATCTGAAACGATTGGAAAGGGGAAGTTAATTATGAGTACAGTTTTGCCAAGAGAAGAAGCAGTAGAAACAATTTTTTCTAAAATTTTGGCTTCGCCGGAAGCATCCGGACGATTAAGCGGAGTTTTTTATGACCATATAGATGACGACCATCGTCTGACAGATAATGACAGAGATCATTTCCTGCAGGTATTGTTTCATGCGTACCAGAACGGTGATATCAGTGCACTGCTGTTGGAATTATGCGGCAGAAGTATGTTTGACCTGTTAAGGGAGGCTTATCTGATCCCGAAGAAATTCCACGGAAAAGCAGGAGAGAACCCGGTGCTCCTTACAGATGCAGCCGGAGAACTTCTTCCCGGGGAAAAGGTTTCAGCCAGAGAATATGCAAAATTCAAGGAAACATATGAACATCATGAATGTGCCCCCAGATCTGCACTGTATCTTGCAGATGGTTATGATCTTGTCCGTACCTATACAGAAGGTCTGAACATTACAGAAGAAAAAGATAACCGTAAACGTGGTGTCCTGGCTCTTTATGCACTTCCCGACACCTGTAAACTGGGTCTGACAGAAGCACAGGCATATGCCGTTGTATGGGATGCTTTCCAGAAGATTCAGGAAGAAGCCCCAAGAGCCATGGTATACTACGGACAGGAAACAGGTCTGAAGAAAGAGAATCCGGATAAACCCTATGATGAAATTGGAATTCTTCTTCCTATCCATGAATTTGAGAAAAAAATGCTGCAGCATTTAGACGAGATTGACGGAATCGTACTGGCATGCAGAGAGAAAATGATGGAGAAAGCAGGAAATGACAGTCTGCAGCTTTAACAAATCAAGCAAGTAGCAAAGCGGATGATTTTATCCGATTGACAATATAGAATGAGGAAGTGAGAAAAATGCCGCAGGAAGTGATTAAAAAGAACCATATGGATGTTGCCTGGCATGAGTATACAGATGAAAATGGGGGAAATGTACCAGTTGTAGATTCCAGCATCGCAGAGAAAGCATCCATTATCGGACGTGTGGGGATTATGTTTCTCTCATGCGGTACCGGAGCATGGAGAGTGAGAAGTTCCATGAATACACTGGCAGAAGCACTTGGCATTACGTGTACGGAGGATATTGGTCTGATGTCCATTGAATATACATGTTATGACGGAGAAAATGGTTTTACCCAGTCGTTGTGCCTGACTAATACAGGCGTAAATACTTTGAAGTTAAATCGTCTGGAACACTTTATCCGAAACTTTGAAAAAGAAGGAAAGCATATGTCAGGAGAACAGCTGCATACATTTCTTGACAATATTGAAAAAACACATGGTCTATATTCCCCGCCTGCACTGGGACTTGCTGCAGCGATCGCATGCTGCGGATTTACATTCCTTCTTGGGGGCGGTCCGATCGAGATGTTCTGTGCATTTGTCGGGGCAGGAATTGGAAATTATCTCCGCTGCAAATTGACCAAACACCATTTTACATTGTTCTTATGTATTGTGTCTTCTGTATCTCTGGCATGTTTTGCATATGCAGGTCTGCTCAAACTTGGAGAAATATTATTTGGTATTTCTGTTCAGCACGAAGCGGGATATATCTGTGCAATGCTCTTTATCATACCGGGATTTCCGTTTATTACCAGTGGTATTGACCTTGCAAAACTGGATATGCGTTCAGGAATAGAACGTCTGACTTATGCTTTGATCGTTATTCTGGTAGCTACTATGTCAGCATGGATCATGGCACTGATCCTGCATTTGAAACCTGTAGATTTTATAAAACTTTCACTGTCAACAGAGCAGTGGATCTTATTCAGGCTTCTTGCAAGTTTCTGCGGAGTGTTTGGATTCTCTATCATGTTTAACAGCCCGGTTCGTCTGGCAGTCGCAGCAGCCGGGATAGGAGCAGTTGCCAATACTCTGAGACTGGAACTGGTAGACCTTGCAAATATTCCTCCTGCTGCAGCCGCATTTATTGGTGCACTTACTGCGGGACTTCTGGCGTCCCTGCTGAAGAATAAAGTCGGATATCCAAGGATATCTGTAACAGTTCCCTCAATCGTTATCATGGTTCCGGGATTATATTTATACAGAGGATTTTATAATCTTGGTATTATGTCATTATCAGTAGCTGCATCCTGGTTTGCGTCTGCAATCCTTATCATTGCAGCGTTGCCATTAGGGCTAATCTTTGCACGTATTCTGACAGATAAAGCTTTCAGATACTGTACTTAACCGAATCAAAAATCAGGGAAATCCCCAACCACTGCTTAAATTGCAAAAAGCAACAAGCAGTGGTTGGGGATTTGTTCGTGCAAGTATCTACTCCAATAGGAAAATGTGAAAATTATATCAAACTAACAAACAATTTTATGCTTCCAAACAAATATTTAAACGAAAAAATTGTTCAGGTTTCTGTACAAAAGCTCTTGTCAATTTTTTGACAATGTGTTATCATTAAGACGTCAATTTTGTTAGGAGAAAAGGAGTATTAAGATTATGAGCAGTAAAATTACTATCATTGGAGCCGGCAGCGTCGGATCTACCATCGCGTACACTTTATCAAGCCAGGATATCGCATCTGAAATTGTTCTGATCGATATCAACAAAAAGAAAGCAGAAGGTGAAGTTCTGGATATTATCCAGGGAACCTGCTTCAGAGATCCTATCTCTATCATTGCCGGAGACTACGAAGATGCTAGGGATTCTGACATCGTTATCATCACATCCGGTATTGCCCGTAAACCAGGACAGACAAGACTTGAACTTACACAGACAAATGTAAATATCCTCAAATCTATCACACCGGAGATCGTAAAGGCAGCTCCAAATGCCCTTTATCTGATCGTAAGCAATCCGGTTGATATCATGACTTATGTATTTACAAAGATTTCCGGACTTCCAGAAAACCAGATCCTTGGTTCCGGTACAATTCTTGACTCTGCACGTCTGCGCTGCGGATTATCCGAACATTTCCAGATTGCACAGAGTAATATCCATGCCTATGTATTCGGTGAGCATGGAGATACATCCTTTATTCCGTGGTCTGGTGCCTATATTTCAGGTGTAAGTGTGGATGAATATTACGACCTTGAGAAGAAACTCGGTAAGGATATTGAACCGATTGATAAAGAAGCAATGCTTCAGTATGTACAGAAATCTGGCGGTGAGATCATTTCCAAGAAAGGTGCAACTTTCTATGCAGTATCCTCTTCTGTATGCAAACTTTGCAGCCTTCTTGTATCTTCTTCAGAGTCTATCTCTACAGTATCTACTATGATGCATGGAGAGTACGGAATCGATGATGTATGCTTGAGTACATTAACTCTGGTAGGACCAAATGGTGTACAGGGCAAAGTTCCAATGAGAATGACAAAAGCTGAGATCGAACAGCTTAAGAAGAGTGCAGATGCACTGAAAGAAATTATTGCTCAGATTGACCTTAATTAATAATATATCAGACAAAACATTCAGAAGTACAGGTACAGCCTGTTCTTCTGAATCCATATTACTGTTTACTCCTTTTTAATTATTAGCCAAAATTCTGTACTGTAAGCGGAAACAGACGAATTTTGGCTTACATATATCAAAAGCAAAAAAATATATAAATAATATTTTTATTAATTTTTTGAAAGATACTATGATTGTGAGTAAATAGAAAAGCGGAAGATTTTATCTGCCTGAAAAAGATTAATTTAGATCAGAAGAATTGAGCAATGATGCGTGATAAAAAAATTATCAAAAACCTCTTGTTAAAATGTTGTCAATATGATATAATATTTTTCGGAAATCGAGCTGATACACTCCTTTAATTGCGGAGGAAGGGTGTGCGAACTCTTTTATTTTCTATGTCTCAACAAAGATATAAAAAGTAATTGTATTAGACTTGATTTATATTTTTGTCCATATATTGTTAAAAAAAAGACAAGGACTAGCGACTGTTATTTACGGGCGCTATATATCGGGGCAAATTGCTTTTGGACCCTGATATCATTATTTGAGCAACATGAATTTATCTGAACAACTAAGAAAGGATAATGTTAAGTATGAAGTACAGTTATTATCCGGGTTGTACCCTGAGAAACAAGGCGAAAGATCTGGACGAATATGCCAGAGCCAGCGCCAGAGCACTTGGGTTTGAACTGGAAGAGATCGAAGACTGGCAGTGCTGCGGAGGTGTTTATCCTCTGGGAACTGACGAAATTGCTACGAAGCTTTCTTCTGTACGTGCTCTTAATCAGGCCAAAGAAAAGGGCCAGGATCTGGTAACAATCTGCTCTGCCTGTCATCACGTGATCAAACGTGTCAATGATGATATGAAAAATGTGGAGGATATCCGCACCAGAGCAAATAATTACATGCAGCTTGATGAGCCTTATGAAGGCGAGACAACAGTGCTCCATTATCTGGAAGTACTTCGCGACAAAGTCGGTTTCGACAAGCTGAAAGAGAAGGTAGTAAACCCGCTTACAGGAAAGAAAATCGGAGCCTATTACGGATGTCTCTTATTACGTCCGGGCAAGATCATGGCTTTTGATGATCCGGAGAATCCGACAATCATGGAAGATTTCATCCGTGCACTTGGGGCAGAACCGGTAATCTATCCATACAGAAATGAATGCTGCGGCGGTTACATTTCTCTGAAAGAAAAAGATATGTCTCAGAATATGTGTCAGAAAATCGAAGACAGTGCGAAAGGCTTTGGCGCAGATATGCTGATCACAGCCTGTCCATTGTGTAAATATAATTTAAATAAAAACGCTTCCAGCGAACTGCCTGTATATTATTTCACAGAGCTCCTTGCAGAAGCCCTCGGAGTAAAAGAGGAGGTGGCAAAATGAGAAACCAGCATTCAGCAGCAGAAAAGATCAAAGAGATCTCCGGAACCAATCCGCTGAAATGTATGAAATGTGGAAAATGTTCTGCTACCTGCCCATCTTTCAATGAAATGGATATCAAGCCACATCAGTTTGTATCCTATGTTGTAAATGAAGATATCGAAGCACTTGTCAATTCAAAGTCTCTCTGGAAATGCCTTTCCTGCTTCGCCTGTGTAGAGCGTTGTCCAAGAGATGTAAAACCGGGAAAGATCATCGATGCAGCAAGACAGTTAGTTGTCCGTGAAAAAGGCGGCGATTATCTGAAAGCAGATGAGATACCACAGCTTCTTGATCCGGAACTGCCACAGCAGCTTCTGGTAAGTGCATTCAGAAGATACAGGAGGTAAGCCAGCGTGCAGAGAATTGGTGTATTTGTCTGTCATTGCGGAAGTAATATCGCCGCTACGGTAGATGTAAAAAAAGTTGTTGAATTAGCTGCCAAAGAGCCGGGTGTCGTTCATGCAGAAGACTACCAGTACATGTGCTCAGAAGCAGGCCAGGCTAAAATTCAGGAAGCCATTAAAGAGAAAAACCTGACAGGCGTTGTTGTCTGTTCATGCTCTCCACGTATGCATGAGGCAACATTCAGAAAAGCAGCTGAAAGAGCTGGCCTGAATCCATACATGGTGGAGATTGCAAATATCCGTGAGCATTGTTCCTGGATTCACAAGGATATGGAAGAGGCTACAAAGAAGGCCGTGATCCTTGCCAGGGCAGCAATCGCAAAAGTAAACTTAAACACACCTCTTCAGCCAGGAGAGAGCCGTGTTACAAAGAGAGCCCTGATCATCGGCGGCGGTATTGCCGGAATCCAGACAGCCCTGGATATCGCAGATGCAGGATATGAAGTAGATATTGTAGAGAAAACTCCAAGTATCGGCGGAAGAATGTCACAGCTTGACAAAACATTCCCTACACTTGACTGTTCTGCATGTATCCTTACACCGAAGATGGTTGAGGCAGCAGCCCATGAGAAGATCAATATCTATACATACAGTGAAGTAGAACATGTCAGCGGTTTCGTAGGTGATTTCACCGTTGATATCAGAAAGAAAGCAAGAAGTGTAAATATGGACAAATGTACAGGCTGCGGTGTCTGTCAGGAAAAATGTCCGTCCAAGAAGATCCCTAATGAATTTAACAGAGGATTAAACAACAGAACTGCTATTTACACTCCGTTTGCACAGGCCATCCCAAATGTTCCGGTTATTGACCGTGAGAACTGTATCAAGTTTAAAACCGGAAAATGTGGAGTATGTTCCAAGGTATGTCAGGCAGGAGCCATTGAATACGATCAGCAGGATGAGATCGTAACACAGAAATATGGTGCCATCGTAGTTGCTACAGGTTTCGATACCATCAAGCTTGACAAATACGATGAATATGCATACAGCCAGAGCAAAGATGTGATCACATCTCTGGAACTGGAACGTATTATGAATGCAGCAGGTCCTACAAAGGGACACTTAGAGCGTCTTTCCGACGGAAAGGCTCCGAAAGAGCTGGTATTTATCCAGTGTGTGGGAAGCAGATGTTCTGATGACAGAGGAAAGCCATACTGCTCCAAGATCTGCTGTATGTACACAGCAAAACATGCAATGCTGATCCGTGATAAATATCCGGATACAAATGTAACCGTATTCTATATTGATGTCCGTACTCCAGGTAAAAACTTCGATGAGTTCTACAGAAGAGCCGTAGAACAGTACGGCGTAAACTACATCAAAGGCCAGGTAGGAAAAGTTATTCCACAGCCGGACGGAAGCCTTCTTGTACAGGGATCTGACCTGATCGACAACAAACAAATCCTTAAGAAAGCAGATATGGTCGTTCTTGCAACAGCCATTGAACCGAACCCGGATGTTCGTAAGATCGCTACTATGCTTACAGCAAGTATTGATACAAACAACTTCCTCACAGAAGCCCATGCAAAACTCCGTCCTGTAGAATCTCCTACAGCAGGTATCTTCCTTTCCGGTGTATGCCAGGGACCGAAGGATATTCCGGAGACAGTTGCACAGGCTGGCGCAGCAGCAGTTAAGGCAATCGGCCTTCTTGCCAAAGATAAACTGACAACCAACCCATGTACAGCAAAATCCGATGAACTGTTATGTAACGGATGTTCTACATGTGCAAATGTCTGCCCATATGGAGCAATTTCCTATGAGGATAAACAGGTAAATGACCACGGTATCCGTGAAACAAGAAGAGTAGCCGTTGTAAATACAGCACTTTGCCAGGGATGCGGCGCTTGTACAGTAGCCTGCCCGTCTGGTGCTATGGATCTGCAGGGCTTTTCCAACAGACAGATTATCGCGGAGGTAGATGCAATATGTCGATAGAAACAAACGAAGAATTCAGACCTAAGATTGTAGCATTCTGCTGTAACTGGTGTAGTTACGCAGGTGCAGACCTTGCAGGAAGCAGCCGTCTTTCTTACCCGGCTGACGTAAAGATCATCCGTGTTCCATGTTCCTGCCGTGTCAATCCAATGTTCATCCTCCGTGCTTTTGAGAAAGGTGCTGACGGTGTGATCATGTGTGGATGTCATCCTGGAGACTGTCATTACAGCACAGGTAACTACTATGCAAGAAGACGTATGACGCTTCTTTTCTCCATGCTTGACTACATCGGTGTGGAAAACGGAAGAACACGAGTAGAATGGGTTTCCGCTGCTGAAGGTGTGAAATTCTCCCAGACTATGAATGAGTTTGTAGAGAAGATCCATTCACTCGGTAAGAACGTAAGATTGGAGGATTTAAGATGCAGGAGCTGATAAATCGTGCAAAAGAACTGCTTGCTGACGGTACAGTTGCAAGAGTTCTGGGATGGAAAGCCGGAGATCTGCCTTACAATCCGGAACCGGCTTACTTTGAAACAGAAGAATCTCTGAAAGATTTTGTATATAACGGATTCTGCGGTGCAAATTTAAGCAAATATATGATCGAAGCTTCCAAACTGGAAGGCAAGACACTGGTTTGTTTAAAACCATGTGATACATACAGCTTTAATCAGCTGATCAAAGAGCATCGTGTAGACCGTGAGAAAGCTTATATCATTGGTGTTGGATGTAAAGGAAAACTGGATATCGAGAGAATCCGCAAACAGGGAATCAAAGGTATCGAAAGCATTTCCGGTGCAGAGATCACAGATGAGGCAGAAACACTGACTATTCAGACAATCTATGGTGAGAAGACCTGTGCATACAAAGATGCAATGCTTGAAAGATGTCACGTATGTAAAGGAAAAGAACATAAGATTTATGATGAACTTATCGGTGAGTCCAAAGACACAAAAGATGCAGATCGTTTTGCAGAAGTAGAGAAGATCGAAGCAATGAGCCCGGAAGAAAAATTTGCATTCTTCCAGAGCCAGTTAAGCAAATGTATCCGCTGCAATGCCTGCCGTAATGTCTGTCCTGCATGCAGCTGCCGTAAATGTGTATTCGACAGCAATAAGTTTGACAGTGCGCAGAAAGCAAACGTGGACTCTTTCGAAGAGAAGATGTTCCATATCATCCGTGCATTCCATGTGGCAGGAAGATGTACAGACTGCGGCGAATGCAGCAGAGTATGTCCTCAGGGAATTCCGCTTCACCTGTTCAATCGTAAATTTATCAAAGATATTGATACATTCTATGGTGAATATCAGGCAGGAGAGGATTCAACATCCAAGGGACCTCTTACAAACTTTACATTTGAAGATGTTGAGCCGAGTATCGTGGCAGAAAGGGGATAATGTATGTATAAGATAGCAGCAGAGAATCTGCAGGCATTATTCCAGAAGATTGCCGCAGATCAGGATTTATATTTACCGGTCAAAGTCAGTGATCAGGTAAACTTCAAAGCATGGAGCGAAGATGCAGAAGTTTGTCTTGATACTTTAAAAACTGTAAAATCACCAAAAGATGCTTTTTTTCCACAGAGTGAAAACCTCTACACCTGTAAGAAAGAGGAGAAGAATATCTCCATTGAGCCACAGGCATTACAGGAAAAGAACTTTGTTGTGTTCGGAATGAAAGCCTGCGATATCCAGGGTGTAAAAGTACTGGATAACGTATTCTTAAGTGATCCGATCGATACTTTCTATGCAGCCAGAAGAGATCATGGTACGATTGTAGCACTTGCATGCCATGAGCCGGAAGAAAGCTGTTTCTGTAAAGTATTCGGTATTGACTGCGCAGACCCTGTTGCAGATGTTGCAACATGGATGATCGAGGGAGAGCTTTACTGGAAACCTCTTACAGAGAAAGGGGAAGCCCTTACAAAAGCAGTTGCAGAACTTCTCAACGATGCTGACGAAGCAAAAGTAGAAGAAGAGAAAGCTGCGATCCGCGCAATCGTAGAGAAGCTTCCGTACTCTAATCTTTCTCTGGAAGGATGGGGACAGGAAGATTACATGGATCGTTTCAATTCTCCTGTATGGGAAGAACTTTATAAACCATGTCTGGCATGTGGTACCTGTACATTTGTATGCCCTACCTGCCAGTGCTATGACATCAAAGATTATGACACAGGACACGGCGTACAGCGTTACCGCTGCTGGGATTCCTGTATGTACTCTGACTTTACAATGATGGCACACGGAAATAACCGTAACAGCCAGATGCAGCGTTTTCGTCAGAGATTCATGCATAAACTTGTTTACTATCCGGTAAACAACAATGGAATGTTCTCATGTGTAGGATGCGGCCGCTGCGTTGAGAAATGCCCATCATCCTTAAATATCGTAAAAGTCATCAAAGCTTTTGAAAATCAGGGAGGTGAAAAATAATGAGCGAATGTACCTGCCATAAAAACTACACATTAGACACACTGATCCCGAAGGTTGGTGTGATCACAGATATCCGTCAGGAGACACCGGATGTTAAAACATTCCGTGTAAACGCTCCTGAAGGAGGAAAACTTTTTGAACATATGCCTGGCCAGTGTGCAATGGTCTGCGCACCAGGTGTAAGTGAAGGTATGTTTTCCATTACTTCTTCACCTACAAATAAAGAATATCAGGAATTCAGTATCAAGAAGTGCGGTGCACTGACCGATTATCTCCACAGCCTTCAGGTTGGAGATGAGATCACAGTCCGTGGACCATACGGAAATCATTTCCCTGTAGAAGATAAATTAAAAGGTAAAAACCTTCTTTTTATCGCAGGTGGTATCGGACTTGCACCTCTTCGTTCTGTTATCAACTATGTACTGGATAACCGTGCAGATTACGGAACAGTAGATATCCTCTATGGTTCCCGTTCCGCAGATGACCTGGTACAGTTAAAAGAAATCCAGGAAGTCTGGATGAAAGCAGAGGGAGTTAATGTTTATCTGACAATCGACCGTGAACAGGAAGGCTGGGACGGACACGTTGGATTCGTTCCTTCTTATCTGAAAGAGATTGGATTCGATACAAACAAAACAGCACTTGTCTGCGGACCGCCGATCATGATCAAGTTCGTTCTTGCAGGACTGGAAGAACTGGGCTTCTCCAGAGAACAGGTTTACACAACTCTGGAGCTTCGTATGAAATGCGGTATCGGTAAATGCGGCCGTTGCAATATCGGTTCCAAATACGTCTGCAAAGACGGTCCGGTATTCAGATGCGACGAGATTGATGAATTACCTGCAGAATATTGATAAGCAATGAGCAGTGCAGAAAGTGATGTGAAGGAATGCGTCATGCTTGCATATAAGCATTCTTTCACAGAACATTCTGTAGGGCGAACGCCCTCAAGCGAGAAGTAGCGTAGCGGATTCGAGCTTGTATGTGCTGCTGACGACAGATGATATATATAGAAAGGACTGGTAATCTCAAATGGAAAAGAATATGGTAAACGTATATTTTTTCGGTAAGAAATACAGCGTACCTGCAGAACTTACAATTATGACTGCCATGGAATATGCCGGTTATACATTAAAGAGAGGATGCGGCTGCAGACACGGATTCTGCGGAGCCTGCGCAACAATCTACAGAATCAAAGGTGAAAACGAGCTGAAAACATGTCTTGCCTGTCAGACACAGGTACAGGAAGGAATGTATGTAGCAAGCATCCCGTTCTTCCCTACAGATAAGAGACTCTACAACATCGAAGACCTGAAACCGAATCAGCAGGTAATGATGGAACTCTATCCGGAAATCTACAGCTGTATCGGATGTAATGCCTGTACAAAAGCATGTACTCAGGACTTAAATGTAATGCAGTACATCGCATATGCACAGAGAGGCGAACTTGAAAAATGTGCAGAGGAATCCTTCGACTGCGTAAGCTGCGGATGCTGTTCTGTAAGATGTCCGGCCGGTATTTCCCATCCGATGGTAGGTCTTCTGGCAAGACGTCTCACAGGTAAATATATCGCGCCTAAGAGCGAACATCTGGAGAAACGTGTAGAAGAAATCCACGAAGGTAAATATGATGATCTGATCGAGCAGATCATGCAGAAACCAATCACAGACATGCAGGAACTTTACAACAACAGAGAAATTGAGAAATAGGGAGGGCGTAAAACATGTATGCACCATATCCAGAAAATATGATGGAATCCATCAAAAAGGTAGAGGCTACAAGAGCACAGCGTATGGCAACAGAGCCAAGACGTCTGACAGCTGAAGAGAAAGACGCTCTTCTTGAGAAATTCCATCCGGATTATAATCCAGACGCGTTTGCAGAAATCAAAGTAGGACCGAACAAAGGACAGAAAGCTCCTCTGGAACTGGCAGAAATGCTTCATTCAACAAGCCGTCTGATCAACGAAAAAATTGACCTTACAAAAATTGATTATGATGTAGATGTACTTGTAATCGGCGGCGGCGGTGCAGGTTCTTCCTGTGCAATCGAAGCACATAATGCAGGTGCTGACGTTATGATCGTTACAAAGCTTCGTATCGGTGATGCCAATACAATGATGGCTGAAGGTGGTATCCAGGCAGCTGACAAAGAGAACGATTCTCCTGTACAGCATTATCTGGATTGCTTCGGCGGCGGACATTTTGCTGCAAAACCGGAACTGGTAAAGAGACTGGTAATGGAAGCTCCGGATGCCATCAAATGGCTCAATGACCTTGGTGTTGAATTTGATAAAGCAGAAGACGGAACCATGGTTACCACACACGGCGGCGGTACTTCCAGAAAGAGAATGCATGCTGCAAAGGATTATTCTGGATCTGAGATCATGCGTACCATCAGAGATGAAGTTCTGAATCTTAAGATTCCGGTAGTTGAATTTACTTCAGCTGTTGAACTTCTGAAAGATGAAAAAGGACAGGTTGCAGGTGCAGTTCTTCTTAACATGGAAACAGGAGATTATTCTGTTGCAAGAGCCAAAACTGTTGTAATCGCAACAGGTGGTGCAGGAAGAATGCATTATCAGGGATTCCCGACATCTAACCATTATGGCGCAACTGCAGACGGACTTGTACTTGGATATAGAGCTGGTGCTTCCCTTCTTTATCAGGATTCTATCCAGTACCATCCAACAGGAGCAATCTATCCATCACAGATCATGGGTGCTCTGGTAACAGAAAAAGTTCGTTCCGTTGGTGCACAGCTTGTAAATGCAAACGGAGAAGCTTATATTCATCCGCTTGAAACCCGTGACGTAAATGCTTCCGGTGTTATCCGTGAATGTGAAGAAGGCCGCGGCGTAGAAGTTCCAGGCGGACTGAAAGGTGTATGGCTTGACACTCCGATGATCGAGATCCTCGGTGGCGAAGGAACCATCGAAAAGAGAATCCCGGCTATGTTCCGTATGTACATGAACTACGGCATTGATATGAGAAAAGTTCCTATCGTTATTTATCCGACACTTCACTACCAGAACGGTGGTCTTGAGATTAACGGAGACGGATTCACAAAAGAAATTCCAAACCTGTTAGTTGCAGGAGAAGCCGCAGGTGGAATCCACGGAAGAAACAGACTGATGGGTAACTCTCTTCTGGATGTTATCGTATTCGGAAGAAATGCAGGTAAAAAAGCAGCTGCAAAATGCAAGAACGTAGAGCTTGGTGAAATGAACCTGGATCATATCTACAAATATGCAGATGAACTGGACAAAGCAGGCGTACATACTGATAAGGTATCTCCATTACTGCTTCCAAAATACGCTCGTCACGAACAGCGCTAATAAGATACTCAGAATGTAAAAAAGAGCTCCCGGTATCGATAAGGGATTACCGGTACCGGGAGCCTTTGATATAATGCAAAAGGGATATGTCACCTCCCGGTGAATATCCCCAAATGAAAGAAGGGAGCTTACCAGAATGCGTGAAGTAGAAGTAAGCAGACTTACAGATGTCATCGAAAAACTCTGTATCGAAGCAAATGAACATCTTCCGGAAGACGTAAAATGTGCGATCAAAACATGCCGCGCATGCGAAGACGGAGAGATTGCCAAGGGTATCCTTGACAATATTATTGAGAATTTTGATATTGCAGATAACGAGAACGTGCCGATCTGCCAGGATACAGGAATGGCATGTGTATTCCTTGAAATAGGACAGGATGTACATTTTGTTGGCGGAGATCTCACCGATGCGATCAATGAAGGTGTACGCCGCGGATACGACAAAGGATATTTAAGAAAATCTGTAGTAAAAGACCCGGTACGCCGCGGAAACACAGGCGACAATACACCGGCTATGATCTACACAGAAATCGTTCCCGGAGATCAGGTAAAGATTACAGTAGGCCCTAAAGGCTTCGGAAGTGAGAACATGAGCCAGATCCGTATGTTCAAACCATCTGCAGGATTACAGGGAATCAAGGATTTCATCCTTGAAGTAGTAGAGACCGCAGGTCCCAACCCATGTCCGCCAATGGTAGTCGGAGTTGGTATCGGAGGAACCTTTGATAAATGTGCACTTCTTGCAAAGAAAGCACTGATGAGACCTCTGGATACTCAGAACCCGGATCCGTTCTATGCTGATCTTGAGAAAGAAATGCTGGAAAAAGTAAACAAGCTTGGAATCGGACCTCAGGGATTTGGCGGAAAGACAACAGCCATCGGCCTGAATATCGAAACAATGCCGACTCATATTGCAGGTATGCCATGTGCAGTTAATATCAACTGCCATGTAACCCGCCATAAATCGGAGGTGATCTGAGATGGAAAGAAAGAAAATTACACTTCCACTTACTAGAGAGCTGGCAAGAACTCTCCATGCAGGTGATCAGGTATTATTAACAGGTACTATTTATACATCACGTGATGCAGGACACAAGAGAATGTGTGAGGCCCTTGCAAAAGGGGAAAAAATTCCATTTGATCCTACAGATGCAACCATCTACTATGTAGGACCAACTCCTGCAAAACCAGGCGCAGTCATCGGCTCCGCAGGCCCTACAACCAGCGGACGTATGGATGCCTATGCACCCACAATGATGTCTGTGGGAGCAAGAGGAATGATCGGAAAAGGTGCCCGCCTTCCGGAAGTAGTAGACGCCATGAAGAAATATGATGGTGTATACTTCGGAGCTATCGGCGGTGCAGGTGCGCTTCTTGCAAAATGCATCAAAAAGGCCGAACTGATCGCCTATGAAGATCTGGGAGCAGAAGCACTTCGTAAATTGTATGTAGAGGATATGCCTCTTGTAGTCATCATTGACTCAGAAGGTAATAATCTGTACGAGATGGGAAAAGCAGAATATCTCAAAGAACACGGAGATAAGTAATTCTGCAGATACATAAAAAAATAACTTCCATATGCTGTAGACATACAGTATATGGAAGTTGCTTTATATAGCCAAAATTATATATATATATTGTATCCAATATATAAAAATCATATATACAATAATATGAATTATATCTTTTACATTTGACCTATAAACGTATAACATGATAATCAGGGTCAAAAAGGGACCCGCCAAACATGAGAAAGCAGCGATTTACGCAGTAAAGCAGCGGATTTCGAATGTTTGAAAATAAACGGTAAAAGAATAAAGGCAGTTATCCGTACAGGAAATAACTGCAAATAAACTTGAACGGGGAAAATCATGAAAGATCATAATCAACACGAAATACAAATGTCGGAAGCCTTTTTAAACAGTGCATTCCTGGCACTGTCAGGAGGTTTTCAGGATGCTTACACCTATAATGCAAGAAACGAAGTATTCTGTAATGCACAGACAGGAAACGTCGTTCTTATGAGCCAGCACTTTATGGCAGGAGAACTGACAGCAGGACTGGGATACTTCTTTCCTATTATTTTCTTTGCACTGGGCGTATGGGTTGCGGAGAAAATACAGGCAAATTATAAATATGCGCAGAAGCTCCACTGGCGGCAGGGTGTTCTGCTGGCAGAAATCCTGATCTTATTTACAGTAGGTTTCCTGCCAACCGAATACAATATGCTGGCGAATGCCATGGCATCTTTCGCCTGTGCAATGCAGGTACAGTCTTTCCGCAAGGTAAACGGATATTCCTATGCAAGTACTATGTGTATCGGTAATTTGCGCAGTGGTACAGCTGCGTTGTCAGTTTATTTTCGTGAAAAAAAATCAAAACAGCTAAAACAGGCGATGTATTATTTTGGAATCATCCTTATGTTTGCCTTGGGTGCCGGCATTGGTGGAAATCTGTCCATACGCTATGGAATCAGAATGATCTGGGTTTCCTGTGGATTCCTTATGATCAGCTTTCTGTTGATGTTTATAGAAAAATATAAGCATTTCCATGAGGAACATGAAATTAAATAATGCAGCCATTTCCAGAAAGGTCATTGAGAAGAAGATAATATTCTTTTCAATGATCTTTTTTGTTTTGATATTGCTATTAAATTAACAACCCTGTTAAAGAAATTGCTTTTCATTTCTATACATTTATGAATACTATACATCTATAACAAATTGTTATAAATTAATTTCAGAAAATTTCAAAAATGATATTGTGCAAAACAACTATATAATGTATAATATCAACAGCACATATGTTGAAAATAACTAAAGCTGCGTGGGAATCGATATATCGGTACTATATTAAAACCGATGTATCAAAATTACTATTTAAGGAGGGAACCGAATGTTAGACCAGTCTTATTACAGAAAAGCGGATGAGATCATCGAGCACTACGGACGTACAGCAGCATCGCTGATTCCGATCATGCAGGATATTCAGGCGGAATATCGTTACCTGCCGGGAGAATTGCTGACTTATGTAGCGAAAGAAATCGGAGTAAAAGAAGCCAAGGCCTACAGTGTAGCCACATTCTATGAGAATTTTTCTTTTGAGCCGAAAGGGAAATATGTCATTAAAGTGTGTGACGGAACAGCCTGTCATGTGAGAAAATCCATGCCTGTAAAAGAGGCTTTGATGAAGGAACTTGGACTGAGCAACAAGAAACACACTACAGATGACATGCTTTTTACCGTAGAAACAGTATCCTGTCTGGGTGCATGTGGACTTGCCCCCACACTGACTGTCAATGATGAAGTACATCCGAAGATGACTCCTGAGAAAGCTGTAGAACTTTTGAATAAACTGAGAGGAGAGTGCGTATGAGTATTAAGAGTAAAGAAGACCTGTTAAATAAGCAGGCTGAAGTAAATGAGCAGATTAAATCTTATACCTGCCGCGTTCTTGTCTGTTCAGGTACCGGATGTATCGCATCCGGAGCGCAGAAGATTTATGAAGAGATGTCAGTACTCTGTGAGAGAATTGATGGAGTAACAGTTGAAATGCAGAAGGATGTGCCTCATGTAGGCGTGATCAAGACAGGGTGCCAGGGCTTATGTGAACTTGGACCTCTGATGAGAATTGAACCATATGATTATCAGTATGTTCACGTACAGCCAGAAGACTGTAAGGAAATTGTGGAGAGAACTATATTGGAAGGGAAACCTGTAGAGAGGCTGTTTTATCGTGATAATAATACAGTCTGTCCACATCCTGATGATATTCCTTTCTTAAATCAACAAACACGTATCGTCCTTGAAAACTGCGGAAAAATTGATGCGGAATCTATTGAAGAGTATATTGCTGTGGGAGGCTATCAGGCACTTGCAAAAGTGATGGGAAGCATGTCCCCGCAGGAAGTTATTGATGAAGTAACTAAATCCGGGCTTCGCGGTCGTGGCGGTGCAGGATTCCCGGCAGGCAAGAAATGGTCTCAGGTTGCACGCCAGGCAGAGAAAACCCGCTATGTTGTATGTAATGGTGATGAGGGTGATCCCGGTGCATTTATGGATGGTTCCGTCATGGAAGGTGATCCATATAAGATGATCGAAGGTATGACTATTGCAGCCTACGCAGTCGGTGCGGAGAATGGATATATTTATGTTCGTGCAGAGTATCCTCTTTCTGTAAAGAGACTTAGGATGGCGATTGAACAGGCAGAAAAATATGGCCTGTTAGGTGATAATATTTTAAATTCCGGTGTAAACTTCCATTTACATATCAACAGAGGTGCCGGAGCTTTCGTATGTGGAGAAGGTTCGGCACTTACCGCATCTATCGAGGGTAACAGAGGTATGCCTCGTGTAAAACCGCCCCGTACAGTAGAGAAAGGTCTGTGGGGTAAGCCTACAGTTCTTAATAATGTAGAAACCTATGCTAATGTACCGAAGATTATTCTTCAGGGAGCAGACTGGTTCCGCACCATCGGTACAGAGGGAAGCCCCGGAACTAAAACCTTCTCACTGACCGGTTCTATCGAGAATACCGGTCTGATAGAGGTTCCTATGGGAACCACACTCCGCCACATTATCTATGATATCGGTGGTGGCTTAAAGAGTGGCGCCGCATTTAAAGGTGTCCAGATCGGCGGTCCGTCCGGCGGATGTCTGATCCTTGACCAGCTGGATGCACCTCTTGATTTTGATTCTGTCAAAAAATTAGATGCGATTATGGGATCCGGTGGTCTGGTAGTTATGGACGAGAATACCTGTATGGTTGAGGTTGCCAGATTCTTTATGAACTTCACCCAGCGTGAGAGTTGCGGTAAATGTGTACCGTGCCGTGAGGGTACCAAACGTATGCTGGAGATCCTGGAGAGGATCGTAGATGGCAAGGGTGAGATGTCCGATCTGGATGAGCTGGAAGAGCTTGCAAATATGGTTCAGAACATGGCTCTGTGCGGACTTGGCAAGAGTGCACCTCTTCCTGTTATCAGTACTCTCAAACGCTTCCGCAATGAATATGAGGAACATATCCGCGATAAGAAATGCCGTGCAAAAGTATGTACTGCTCTTCGTCAGTTCCACATCAACCCTGAGTTCTGTATCGGCTGCGGTAAATGTGCAAAGAACTGTCCGGCAGGTGCAATCTCAGGTAAGATCAAACATCCATATCACATTGATAACGACATCTGTATCAAATGCGGTGCATGTAAGGACAACTGTAACTTTGATGCAGTATATGTGGAAGCATAGAAGGGAGGATACACTATGGGCCATATGATAATTGACGGTAGAAAGGTAGAATTTACCGATGAAAAAAATGTCCTGTCTGTCATCCGCAAGGCAGGGATCAATATTCCGACACTGTGCTACCACTCAGAGGTATCCACTTTTGGTGCCTGTCGTTTATGTACAGTTGAAGACGAGAGGGGAAAAACATTTGCCTCATGTTCTGAACAGCCAAGAGATGGAATGGTGATCTATACCAATTCCGGAAGAGTCAAGAAATACAGAAAACTAATTGTAGAATTATTGCTTGCAGCACATTGTCGTGACTGTACAACCTGTGTTAAGAGTGGTGAGTGTGTCCTTCAGGAACTGGCACACAGGCTGGGCGTACAGACAATCCGTTTCAAAAATACCAGGGAATATCATGAGTTGGATACAAGTTCTCCTTCTCTGGTTCGTGATCCAAACAAATGTATTCTGTGTGGTAACTGCGTACGTGCCTGCGAAGAACTTCAGGGAATCGGAGCTTTAGGATTTGCATTCCGGGGAACTGAGGCCATGGTAATGCCTGCATTTAACAAAAAAATCGCAGAGACAGAATGCGTAAACTGCGGTCAGTGTCGTGTATATTGCCCAACAGGTGCTATTGCGATCAAGACACATATGGACGAGGCATGGGAAGCACTTGCTGATCCGAATATACGTGTAGTTGCTCAGATTGCTCCTGCAGTACGTGTCGCAGTAGGTGATCATTATGGACTGACCAAAGGCAAGAGTGTTATGGGTAAGATTGTCAATGCTCTCCACAGAATGGGATTCGATGAAGTTTATGATACTTCATTCAGTGCTGACCTTACTATTATGGAAGAGAGTGCCGAGTTCCTTGACAGAATTAAGAAGGGTGAGAAACTTCCGCTTCTTACTTCCTGCTGTCCTGCATGGGTGAAGTTTATCACAGACCAGTACAAGGAGTATATTCCTAATCTTTCTACCTGCCGTTCTCCACAGGGAATGCTCTCAGCAGTAATCAAAGAGTACTTCCGCGATCCGGAACATGCCGGCGGCAAGAAAACAGTTATGATCTCTATTATGCCATGTACAGCCAAGAAGGCAGAAGCAGTTCGTCCGAACAGCTTCACAGACGGTGAACAGGATACAGATATCGTTATTACAACTACAGAGCTGCTCCGCATGATCGATAACTTTGGTCTTGACTTTGCAACTCTTGATCCGGAAGCCTGTGATATGCCGTTTGGCTTCGGCTCCGGTGGTGGTGTTATCTTCGGTGTTACAGGAGGTGTTACAGAAGCAGTTCTCCGCCGCCTGACTCCGGATCACAGCAAAGAAACCATGCATGAGATCGCAGAATGCGGTGTTCGTGGAGATGAGGGAATCAAGGAATTTACAGTTCCTTATGAAGGAATGAACCTTAATATCTGTGTTGCCAGCGGCCTTGCAAATGCAAGAACCGTTATGGAACAGGTTAAGAATGGTGAGAAAGAATATCATCTGATCGAGATCATGGCATGCCGCCGCGGATGTATCATGGGTGGCGGACAGCCGACAAGATCCGGCGACAGAACCAAAGCTCTGAGAGCTAAGGGCCTGTATAATGCAGATAATACAACTATCATTAAGAAATCCGATGAAAACCCGTTAGTTCTGGAACTTTACAACGGACTTCTGAAAGGCAAAGAGCATCATCTGCTTCACAATGATTCCTATTAAGGAACATCTGTGATACCTGACAGTAACAATATGTCATTACTGTTCACTCCGTTCACAGTAACGTAGCCAAAATTCATTCCAGATTGCCTGCGGCAATAGAATTTTGGCTTGTATGTCTCGGGATTTTGGCATATTCATGCCAAAACACCTCGCGGGATAGTGGTGTGTGAACAGTAACAATATATCCAAATGATAAATAGAATATTTTAAAGCTTCCTTGCATATTTTATAACAATACATGAAGGTTATGTGTAAATATGCAAGGGGGCTATTTTTATGGAAAATTTTCAGGTGTATCGTGATATCCAGGCCCGTACAGGGGGAGATATATACATAGGGGTCGTAGGACCTGTCCGCACAGGAAAATCTACATTTATCCGCAGATTCATGGAACTTGTTGCATTGCCGCAGATGTCAGATACAAAGCAGGCAGAGATCAGAGATCAGCTTCCTTTAAGCGGATCAGGCAAAATCATTACCACAGCAGAAACAAAATTTATTCCCAAAGAAGCAGTTCCCATCACTCTCGGAGAAGATCAGCAGGTAAAGATCCGCCTGATCGACAGTGTGGGTTTTCTGGTAAAGGGTGCATCCGGGCAGACGGAGGACGGGAAAGAACGAATGGTAAAAACTCCCTGGTTTGAGCAGGCAATCCCATTTCGCGAGGCCGCACGCATCGGAACACAGAAAGTAATTCAGGAGCATTCCACAATAGGTATTGTGGTCACAACTGACGGAAGTTTCGGTGAACTTCCCAGAGACAATTTTCCGGAGGCAGAAGAGAAGACTATTCAGGAACTGAAAAAACAGCAGAAACCATTTATCGTGCTGGTAAATTCGCAGATGCCATATAAAGATGCGGCTCTGAAAACAGCGGAAGAAATCCAACAGAAATATAAGGTAACTGCTCTGACTGTAAACTGTGACCAATTGAGAAAAGAAGATATTGCCAGGATTCTGGAGAAGGTTTTATATGAATTTCCTGTCAGTCAGATTCAGTTTTTTATTCCGCGCTGGGTAGAAATGCTTCCCCTGGAGCATGAATTAAAACAGCAGATCCTTTCACAGATCAGGGATAAAATGAAAAGTATGCAGCATATACGTGATATCACAAAGGAATCTGTAAAATTATCCGGACCTTATGTACAGGATTCCCTTCTGGAAGATGTAGGCTTATCCGATGGAACAGTAAAGGTAAGAATACGCATAAAGGAAGAATATTATTACAGGATGCTCAGTCAGATGAGTGGAATCGAAATGGAGAGTGAATATGAACTGATCCATACAATGCAGGAACTGGTACATATGAAAGAGGAATATGTAAAAGTGCAGGCTGCACTGGAAGCAGTGCGTGGAACCGGTTATGGTGTGGTTGTCCCGAATCTGGATGAGATTGAGATCGCACAGCCTGAAGTGATCCGACAGGGAAATAAATATGGAGTAAAGATAAAATCAAAGAGTCCGTCTATCCATATGATAAAGGCAAATATAGAAACTGAAATTGCTCCCATAGTGGGAACAGAACAGCAGGCAAAGGATCTGATCCAGTATATTGACGAAGGCAGCCAGAGGGGGGAGAGTATCTGGGAGACTAATATTTTCGGTAAATCCATTGAGCAGCTGGTACAGGATGGCATCCGAAGCAAGATTGCAGCTATCAGCGAAGAAAGCCAGGTAAAGCTTCAGGATACCATGCAGAAAATTGTCAATGACAGTAAGGGCGGGCTGGTGTGTATCATCATATAGCTGCCGTATAATATGGTTCCTTTTAATTTTGCTTTTTAGCCGAACTGTGAAACAGTTATTCAGTTACAGGCAACGGAGAGCTCAGGTTACTGCGTCAATTACCGGTTCGTCAGTTTTTTTACTGTCAGTACTTTTTTCCCCTTCAATAACGACTTTATTAGGGAGGCATACGATGGTGCCTCCTTTTTCATCGATTGCCTTCTGTTTCATACACAGATGATCGGGGCATTGTGCAGAGATCATACGTGCCTGACCGTCTTTGATCTCACAGACATTTGTATCGTTGATTTTAATCGTCTGATCCTTTTCCAGAGAATAAGTTCCATATTCTTTTCCGTCTACAGTAATGCGGATGGAACCATGACTGCCCTTATTTATAAGAGACATTCCTCCCCACATCGCAAGTGCAAGAATAAGGATACCACCTATAAAAATAAATTCTTTTTTCTTCAAAATATTGTACTCCATCTTTCTATAATAGCAGTAAGGTTTGTGTTACTGTTCACTGATAATATCCTGCAAAGCGTATTGCTGAGAACGGAGTGAACAATAACAGGTTTGTTTTGTCTGCATCATAACATGAATAAAAAAGAATAGCAACCTTCAGATGTTTGTGGTATGGTTATAATAATAAAATGTACTCTCGGAGTCTTTATTGCACTTGCTTTTGCGGCTGATTTTTTGTTAGCTGCACCCGAATTTTATCAACGTACGCACCGCGTACGCCTCAAAAATTTGGGCACATCTAACAAAAAATCTTCTCACAAAATCAAGTACAAAAAGATTCCGAGAGTACATTGAAAGAGAACGGAGGAAATCTTTTATGGGAAAATATATTATGGCACTGGATGCCGGGACGACCAGCAACCGCTGTATCCTGTTTAATGAAAAGGGAGAACGTTTAAGTGTTGCACAGAGAGAATTTACCCAGTATTTCCCGAAACCGGGCTGGGTAGAACATGATGCAGATGAGATATGGGCCAGTATGCTGGGTGTGGCAGTAGAGGCAATGACCAAGATCGGAGCAGATGCTTCAAAGATCGCTGCGATCGGAATCACAAACCAGAGAGAAACTGCAATCGTATGGGATAAAAATACCGGCGTACCTGTCTATCATGCGATCGTATGGCAGTGTCGCAGAACATCGGAATACTGCGACTCGCTGAAAGCCAGAGGACTGACTGAGAAATTCAGGGAGAAAACAGGGCTTGTGATCGATGCTTATTTCTCTGCAACAAAAATAAAGTGGATTCTGGACAATGTAGAAGGAGCCAGAGAGAAAGCGCAGAAAGGGCAGCTTTTGTTTGGAACTGTGGAAACCTGGCTGATCTGGAAACTGACAAAGGGCAGAGTCCATGTTACAGATTATTCCAATGCATCCAGAACCATGCTTTTTAATATCAATACTTTACAGTGGGATCAGGAAATTTTGAATGAACTTGACATTCCAAAGTCCATGCTTCCCAAACCAATGCCATCCAGCTGTATTTATGGAAAAGCAGATCCGGCAGTCCTTGGCGGTGCTATCCCTATTGCAGGTGCAGCAGGTGATCAGCAGGCTGCTTTGTTTGGCCAGACCTGCTTTAATGCCGGAGAAGCAAAAAATACTTATGGCACGGGATGTTTTCTTCTGATGAATACAGGAGAGAAACCTGTCTTTTCAAAGAACGGACTGGTTACTACGATTGCGTGGGGATTGGACGGAAAGGTAACCTATGCACTGGAAGGATCAATTTTTGTTGCAGGTGCAGCTATCCAGTGGCTGCGAGATGAATTAAAGGTAATTGATTCCTCTGAAGATTCCGAGTATATGGCAAATAAAGTATCAGATACACATGGATGTTATGTTGTGCCGGCCTTTACAGGACTGGGAGCTCCCCACTGGGATCAGTATGCGAGAGGTACGATCGTAGGAATTACCCGCGGTGTGAACAAATATCATATTATCCGCGCAACGCTGGAATCTATTGCCTATCAGGTAAATGACGTACTAAATGCCATGAAAGCAGATTCAGGCATTAATCTGGCGGCATTAAAAGTTGATGGCGGAGCCAGTGCCAACAATTTCCTGATGCAGACACAGGCAGATATTATCAATGCACCGGTCAACCGTCCATGCTGTGTTGAGACAACTGCAATGGGGGCTGCTTATCTGGCAGGTCTGGCAGTAGGCTACTGGAGCAGTAAAGAAGAAGTGCGCCACAATTGGTCCATTGACCAGAAATTCTACCCGTCTATCACCGAAGAAACAAGAGAGCAAAAGATTAAAGGATGGAATAAAGCTGTGAAATATTCTTACGGATGGGCGAAGGATGAATAAAGCCATTTCAGGATATGAAGTGGAATTCATATTTGCTTACATTTTATCAGCAAAGCTAAATAAAATTCAGTGTATTGACAATCTTACAGAGATAGTGGTACGGTAATACAGTAATTTCGGCAAAGGCCGATGATTTTGAAGTTTTACAAATTACATAACGAATATTGAGGTGCGAAAAAATGCAGGAAATGAAACCAATCAAAGAAGGTAAAGTACGTGAGATTTATGACAACGGTGACAGCCTGATCATGGTTGCGACAGACCGCATCAGCTGCTTTGATGTTATCCTGAACAATCAGGTAACCAAGAAGGGAACTGTACTGACTCAGATGTCCAAGTTCTGGTTTGACATGACAGAAGACATTCTGCCGAACCACATGATTTCTGTAGATGTAAAAGACATGCCTGAATTTTTCCAGCAGGAGAAATTTGACGGAAACAGCATGATGTGCCGTAAGCTTGAAATGCTACCTATCGAGTGTATTGTGCGTGGATATATTACAGGAAGCGGATGGGAAAGCTACAAAAAGACAGGTAAAGTCTGCGGTATTGAATTACCGGAAGGCCTGAAGGAATCCGACAAGCTTCCTGAGCCAATTTATACTCCGTCCACAAAGGCTGAGATTGGTGATCATGACGAAAATATCTCCTATGAGCAGAGTATCGCTCACCTTGAGAAATATTTCCCGGGCAGAGGAGAGGAATTAGCTGCAAAACTTCGTGATAATACAATTGCACTTTATAAGAAATGTGCGGAATACGCATTAAGCAAGGGAATCATCATCGCAGATACCAAATTTGAATTTGGTCTGGATAAAGATGGAAACATGGTGATCGGTGATGAGATGCTCACACCGGACAGCTCCCGTTTCTGGCCTGCTGAAGGATATGAACCGGGACATGGCCAGCCATCCTTTGACAAACAGTTTGCACGTGACTGGCTGAAAGCAAATCCGGACAATGACTGGACACTTCCGCAGGATATTGTAGATAAGACAATCGGAAAATATCTTCAGGGTTATGAAATGCTTACAGGTAAGAAATTATAATAATTCAGAGATATAGCAGATACTGCTGTTCGAAACATTGATAAAAGTTCGGACAGCAGTATTTTTTGATAAAATGCCACAAAAGTGTGGAAATCAGATAAATTTTTTGTTACACTAAAGTGAAGAAGGTAATGGAAGAGACAGGATTGTAGTCATGGTGTGTAGTTATATTTTTGTTTCTGAGATTATGAAAATGTGTAAGGAGAAAAAGGTTTATGAAAACATTGAAAAAGTTGCTTTTTATCATAATGGCAGTTGCTGTTTTAGCTATGCCGGTATTTGGTGTACAGGCTGCGGAAAGTGATATTCCTGTTACAGAGCAGCCCGGGGTATCCCCGACGCCATCTCCGGTTCCCATAAGAGAACTGGTTACAAAGGGAAACAAGATTTACTATTATTATAAGGGAAAAATGGTTAAGAACAAATGGAAGAGATATAATGGCTATAAGTATTATTTTGGCGCAAATGGAAATGCTGTGCGGGGAGGACAGCGTATCAACAATGTAGTTTATGTTTTTGATGAGAAAGGACGTTTATTTGAGAATAAACAGAATAAAATTGTAAAATCCGGATCCAATATTTATCATATAAGGACAGAACACGGCCGTGCCAGCATTGGATATTTTATCTATAAGAATAATCTGTATTATGCGGATCCAAAAGGAAGGCTGTATCAGAAGAAATCCAGACAGAACGGCCAGCTTTATTTTACCAATTCCGGTGCTGCAAGAAAAGATTATAATGCTCTGCTGAAAATGCGTGTGATGCAGATTGTATCGTCAATCACAAATTCAGGTATGAGTCAGAGCCAGAAGCTTTATGCATGTTGGAAATATGTTGTTTACGGAGGATTTTACTATGGTGGTCCGGATCCTAACATTTACCAGAGTGGCTGGGCGCGCAGTGAGGCATTGAGGATGTTTCGTACAGGATATGGCAACTGTTATGGATTTTCCTGTATTTTTGCTGCTCTTGCAAGAGAAATAGGATATACACCGTATATGATCTGTGGCCGGGTACCGGGAAGCAGAGATGGAGCGGCAGATGGCTTCACCCGTCATTGCTGGGTAGAAATCAATGGTCTTTATTATGATCCGGAAGCGCAGTATGCCGGTTGGATGACAGGGGTTTATGGTTATGATTATTACCCGATCAGTCACCAGATCCTAAGAGTTGTTAACTTTTGTAAATTCTAATGTGCAGATAAGTTGACTAATTATATGAGAGGTGTTTCTATGGAAAGCAGAATTGCAGTGATCAGTATTATAGTAGAGAATTCAGATTCTGTAGAATGTCTGAACAGGATTCTTCATGAATATGGCATTTATATCATCGGCAGAATGGGGATTCCTTACAGGCAGAGAGGGATAAGCATTATCAGTGTGGCAATAGATGCACCTCTGGATATAATCAATGCACTGACCGGAAAAATTGGCCGGCTGGCAGGGGTTTCAGCAAAAACAGTCTATTCGAAAGCTTAGAGGAAATGAAAATATATGGCATCAGCAGAGTTGCAGATACCTGAACACATTCAGGAGACACAGAATATTACCAGAGAAGAACTGGAAATGATTTTACATACACAGAATCCACTGGTAACGGAAGAACTACGAAGAAGAGCACAACAGACCGCAAAAGCAATTTATGGAAATAAAATTTATGTCCGTGGTCTGATCGAATTTACAAATTACTGCAAGAACAATTGTTATTATTGTGGTATACGCTGTTCAAATACGGATGCAGACAGATACCGGCTTTCTTTGGAACAGATTTTGTCCTGCTGTGAAACAGGATGGAATCTTGGTTTTCGGACTTTTGTTCTGCAGGGCGGGGAAGATCCGCATTTCACAGATGAACATATTTGTCAGATTGTCCGCACGATTAAAGAAATATACCCTGACTGTGCAGTGACTCTTTCTATTGGAGAAAAGAGTGAAGAAAGCTATCAGGCATATTTTAATGCAGGCGCTGACAGATATCTCTTGCGTCATGAGACAGCAGATGAAGATCATTACAAAAAACTTCACCCGGAACAGATGTCCCTGGTTTTCAGAAAAAATTGTCTGAAAAACCTGAAGAAAATAGGATATCAAACCGGATGTGGATTCATGGTAGGATCTCCGGGACAAACTGTAGATACACTTTACCGCGATTTTTTATTTATTAAGGAATTAAAGCCTGAAATGATAGGAATCGGACCGTTTATTCCTCACAAAGACACCCCGTTTGCTAAAGAATTACCCGGAACTCTGGAGCAGACTCTGCGATTATTGTCAATTATCCGCCTGATCCACCCACACGCACTTCTTCCGGCAACAACAGCCCTTGGAACCATAGACCCCAAGGGCAGAGAGAAGGGAATTTTGGCAGGGGCCAATGTAGTAATGCCCAATTTATCACCGGTCAATGTCCGGGATAAGTATACCCTTTATGATAATAAGATCTGTACAGGTGATGAAGCTGCTGAATGCAAAGCCTGTATGGCAGCACGTATGAAGAGCATTGGTTATGAAGTAGTGACAGACAGAGGCGATTATAAAGCATGACTGCAGTTCACTCCTGAATAACTTAAGCATCCGCGATAAGCGGAACATAAAACTGAATATAGAAAAAACTAATCGGAAAGCGGCAGATAAGGAAGCCCCTGACCGAAAAGAAAGGAAACAAATCTATGTATAATCCAAAATCATTAAAAGCAGAGGAATTTATTTCCGACGAAGAGATCAGAGAAACCCTTGCATATGCAGATGCAAACAAAGAAAATGTGGCGCTGATCGACCAGATCCTTGCGAAGGCAAAAGAATGTAAAGGACTTACCCACAGAGAAGCCTCTGTCCTTCTTGCCTGTCCCATTCCTGAGAAGATTCAGGAGATGTATGATCTGGCAGCGGAGATCAAGAAAGAATTCTACGGAAACAGAATCGTTCTGTTTGCCCCTCTGTATCTTTCCAACTATTGCGTAAACGGCTGTGTGTACTGTCCGTATCATAAGAAAAATCAGCATATTGCCCGCAAAAAACTTACTCAGGAAGAAATTGTAAAAGAAGTAACTGCTCTTCAGGATATGGGACATAAACGTCTTGCTATTGAAGCCGGAGAGGATCCGATCAATAATCCCATTGAGTACATTCTGGAATGCATCCAGACAATCTACAGCATTAAACATAAGAACGGTGCCATCCGACGTGTCAATGTAAATATTGCGGCCACAACTGTGGAAAATTACAGGAAATTAAAAGATGCAGGAATCGGTACCTACATTCTTTTTCAGGAGACTTATCATAAAGAAAGTTACGAAACACTTCATCCAACAGGTCCGAAACATAACTATGCCTATCATACAGAAGCAATGGACCGCGCAATGGAAGGCGGCATTGATGACGTAGGACTGGGTGTATTATTTGGTCTTGAACTTTACAGGTATGAGTTTGCCGGGCTTCTGATGCATGCGGAACATCTTGAGGCAGTTCATGGAGTAGGTCCTCATACTATCAGTGTGCCTCGTATCAAACATGCGGATGATATTGATCCTTCTGCTTTTGATAACAGTATCAGTGATGAAATTTTTGCCAAAATCTGTGCACTGATCCGGATTGCTGTGCCATATACGGGAATGATCATTTCCACAAGAGAAAGTAAAGCAGTTCGTGAAAAAGTACTTCCTCTGGGAGTTTCTCAGATCAGCGGTGCCTCCAGGACAAGTGTTGGCGGGTATGATGTTCCTGAAACAGAAGATGAAGTGACATCTGCACAATTTGACGTCAGTGACCAGAGATCTCTGGATGAAATCGTTAACTGGCTGATGGGTATGGGAGATATCCCAAGCTTCTGTACTGCCTGTTACAGAGCAGGAAGAACAGGTGACCGTTTTATGTCTTTGTGCAAAAGTAAACAGATTTCCAACTGCTGCCATCCCAATGCGCTGATGACATTGATGGAATATCTCCAGGATTATGCAAGCCCTGAGACGAAAAAAGTCGGACTGGAGCTGATTCAAAAAGAACTGGAAAATATCCCGGGCGAAAAGATAAGGAAACTCACAGAGGAACACCTTGCAGATATTGTAAACGGACAGAGAGATTTCCGATTCTGACATTCTCTGCACTTTTAACGATCAATACAACACCTGAAAGAAGGGATTAATATGGCAGTGACATTGAACGAAACACCTTCCGGAAACCGTCTGCATATCGGAATCTTTGGCAAAACCAACAGTGGAAAATCCTCATTTATCAATACTTTTTCCGGACAGAAAGTATCGATTGTTGCGGATGTTGCCGGAACTACCACAGATCCTGTATATAAACCAATGGAAATCTATCCTCTTGGTCCCTGTATCATCATCGATACGGCAGGATTTGATGATGAAGGAGAACTGGGTGCATTACGAATAGAAAAAACCAGTCTGGCTGCACAGAAAACTGAACTGGCGATCATCCTTTTCTGCGAGGATGAAATGGTACAGGAATTAAAATGGTATAACTATTTTAAGAAACGGCAGACACCGGTAATTCCGGTGCTTGGTAAAGCTGATCTATATACACAGGAACAAAAAGAATATCTGATTCAGATGATTCAGAAAAATACAGGAGAAACGGTCTGTCCTGTCAGTTCTGAAACGGGAGAGGGAATCCGGAAATTAAAAGAGCTTCTGGCAGAAAAAATCCCGGAAGGCTACGGTAACAGAATGATCACCGGGAATCTGGTTTCCAAAGATGATCTGGTACTCCTTGTAATGCCACAGGATATCCAGGCACCAAAGGGACGGCTGATCCTGCCCCAGGTACAGACTCTACGAGAACTGCTGGATAAAAGATGTCTCATAATGAGTGTAACTACTGACCGGTATCCGGCTGCATTGCAGACTCTTTCCAGACCACCGAAGCTGATCATCACAGATTCTCAGGTGTTCCCATACATCTATGAGAACAAACCAAAAGAGAGCATGCTTACTTCCTTTTCTGTACTGTTTGCGGCATACAAGGGAGATCTTTCTTACTACATAGAGGGAGCAAAAGCAATTGACAGTCTGAAAGAAACTTCTCATGTACTGATTGCCGAATGCTGCACACATGCACCTCTGAAAGAGGATATTGGCAGAGTGAAAATTCCCCGGATGCTGAAAAAACGATTTGGAGAAAACCTGCAGGTAGATCTGGTAAGCGGAACCGATTTTCCGGATGACCTTACCGGATATGATCTGATCATCCAGTGCGGAGCATGTATGTTTAACCGGAAATATGTGATGTACCGCATCGACAGGGCAAAGAAGCAACAGGTACCTGTGACCAATTACGGGATAACCATCGCACATCTTACCGGAATACTGGATCATGTGGCATTGCCGGAATGATGATTCCAATCCCGAAAAATAACAGATATTAACAAATACATAAAGACTGCTGTACAGTTAGATTACTGTATGGCAGTTTTATTGTTATATTACAGGAAATTAATCCTGCTAATCCTGCAAGCAGGATTCTTTTTTATAAATAATTGCTTCACAATTTGGATGAATTTCGCAAAATTTTCATGAAGATATTGACAAGCAGCCTATGTTAGTTTATACTAACTTACAGTTAGAGAAAGTTAACCATACCCAAAGTATTATCAATGCCCGATTATCAGGCAAGGGATAAATACTTTCCAATCCCCATATTAATATATCTAAAAGAACAAAAGGAGGATAATACATGAGTATTGTAATCGTAGGCGGACATGACAGAATGGTAGGGCAGTACAAAAAAATCTGTAAATCTTATAAATGTAAATGCAAAGTCTTCACACAGATGGAAGCCGACTTCGGAAAAAAGATAGGATGTCCGGATCTTCTGGTACTTTTTACAAATACCGTATCCCACAAGATGGTAAAATGCGCACTGGACGAGGTTGGCGCTTCTACAGATATTGTGCGCTGCCATACCAGCAGTGGAAATGCACTTAACGGTATTCTTGAAGCACGTTGCTGATAAATACTTTTCTTGTATATATTGCATAATATAGTGATAAATTAATGAAAAAAATTATTAATGTTTTAAACTGAAAAACTTTATCATTAAAAATTTCAATAAAGTTATTGACATCTAACCAAAATTAGAATACACTAACCACATGATAAAGATAATGTTTATCACTTATTAAATGCAAAGGAAGGGATGAAGAAATGCCGTTATCAATGGTAAATGCAGGTGAACCTTTTACAATCAAAAGGATCGGAGGCAAAGAAGAAGTGAAGAGACATCTTGAGGAGCTCGGCTTCGTAGTAGGAGGAGTTGTCACGGTTGTTTCTGAGATTAACGGAAGCCTGATCGTTAATGTTAAAGAATCCAGGGTTGCCATTGGAAAAGATATGGCAAGCAAAATTATGGTCTGAACCATAATTTCTTCCTGAAAGAAAAATAAAATTCCAGAGCGTATAGATTGTGGAAATGATTTTTCAGACACGCTCCGGGGAAAGAAGGGAAAGAAACTTGAAGACATTAAAAGAAGTTCATGTTGGAGAGACCGTTAAAGTCCAGAAACTTACCGGTGAAGGTCCGGTCAAGAGAAGAATCATGGATATGGGAATTACTAAAGGCGTGGAAATTTATGTAAGAAAAGTTGCACCTCTGGGAGATCCTGTAGAAGTAACTGTAAGAGGATATGAATTATCCTTACGTAAAGCAGATGCCGAAATGATTGTAGTGGAATAATTTTTTTGACATCATGTTAGGTCTTTCTAACAATTAGCCTTGTCTAATAGTTAACGAAAGTTAAGTATTAGTGATGACTAATAACTGTTGAGAATGATAAATGATATCAGCAGTAGAAAGATTGGATAAAGCGATCAAAATAAAAGTGATCAAGAAATCAGAGGAGAGAGATTATGTCAGTAAAAATTGCACTCGCAGGTAATCCGAACTGCGGTAAAACGACATTATTCAATGCACTGACCGGCTCAAATCAGTTTGTAGGTAACTGGCCAGGTGTAACTGTCGAGAAAAAAGAGGGTAAGCTGAAGGGACACAAGGATGTGGTCCTCACTGACTTACCTGGTATTTATTCTTTATCACCATATACACTTGAAGAGGTAGTTGCAAGAAATTACATTCTTCAGGAAAAACCGGATGCGATCATCAATATCGTTGATGGTACCAATATTGAACGTAACCTGTATCTTACAACACAGATTCTGGAACTTGGGATTCCGGTCATCATGGCAGTCAACATGATGGATATCGTTGAGAAAAACGGTGATACAATACATATTGATAAACTGAAAAAGAAACTCGGCTGTGAAGTTGTTACTATTTCTGCTCTGAAGGGAACTGGAATCACAGAAGCTGCAAACAAGGCAGTTTCCATTGCCCAGAGCCACCGGAAAGTAACACCTGTCCATGAATTCTGCGATAAAGCAGAAGAGATCATCGGAGCAGTTGAGAATAAACTGACCGGTGTGGTACCGGAAGAACAGAAGAGATTCTTCGCAATCAAGCTTCTTGAAAGAGATGACAAGATCATTGAGCAGATGAATACATCCGTAAATGTATCTGCCGAGATCAAAGAAATGGAAAATGAGTTTGACGACGATACAGAAAGTATTATCACAAATGAGAGATATGTTTATATTTCTTCTATCATTGGTCAGTGTGTGACTAAGGCAAGAAAAGATAAGCTTTCCACATCTGATAAGATCGACCGTATTGTTACCAACAGATGGCTGGCACTGCCGATCTTTGCAGTTGTAATGTTTATCGTATATTATGTATCTGTAACTACAGTTGGTGCTTTCGTAACTGACTGGACAAACGATGTTCTGTTTGGTGAGATCATTCCTCCGGCAGTTGAATCAGGGCTGAATGCGATTGGCTGTGCAGCATGGTTACAGGGACTGATCCTTGACGGTATTGTAGCCGGTGTGGGAGCTGTTCTCGGTTTCGTACCTCAGATGCTTGTACTGTTTGCATTCCTTGCATTCCTTGAGTCCTGTGGTTACATGGCTCGTGTAGCATTCATCATGGACAGAATTTTCCGTAAATTCGGTCTTTCAGGTAAATCCTTCATTCCAATGCTTATCGGCAGTGGATGCGGTGTTCCAGGTGTTATGGCTTCCCGTACGATCGAGAATGACCGTGACAGAAAGATGACAATCATGACAACTACATTCGTTCCCTGCGGAGCTAAACTTCCGATCATTGCCATGATCGCAGGTGCATTCTTCGGAAACAGCGGATGGGTTGCAACAAGTTGTTACTTTGTCGGTATTGCAGCAATTATCTGCTCCGGTATCATCTTAAAGAAAACAAAAATGTTTGCCGGTGATCCGGCTCCGTTCGTTATGGAGCTTCCTGCATACCACTGGCCAACAGTCAGCAATATCTTAAGAAGTATGTGGGAAAGAGGCTGGTCCTTCATTAAGAAAGCCGGAACAATCATCCTTCTTTCAACAATCATTCTGTGGTTCTTAATGAGCTTCGGATGGGAAGGCGGAAGCTTCGGTATGGTTGAAGAACTTAACGAGAGTATCCTTTCTAAGATCGGTACAGCAATCGCATGGATCTTTGCACCTCTTGGCTGGACAAAAGCCGGCGAAGGATGGAAGATGGCAGTTGCAGCTGTTACAGGTCTGATCGCAAAAGAGAATGTAGTAGCTACATTTGGTATGCTTTATGGATTCGCAGAAGTTGCAGAAGACGGTGCTGAGATCTGGGGTAACCTGGCAGCAGCCATGACACCGATCGCAGCTTACGGCTTCCTGGTATTCAACCTTCTTTGTGCTCCTTGCTTCGCAGCTATGGGTGCGATCAAGAGAGAGATGAACAATACAAAATGGTTTTTATTTGCAATCGGATATCAGTGTGGACTTGCATATCTTGTGTCTCTGTGTATCTATCAGATCGGTACACTGGTTACAGGCGGCGGTTTCGGTATCTGGACAGTGGTTGCATTCGCAATTATCATCGGATTTTTATATCTGCTGTTCAGACCTTATAAGGAAAGCGGCAGCCTTAATGTAAAGGTAAAGGGTATGGCAAAAGCCAGATAAAACAGTAATAAGATCAGAGCCTGCGTCCCATCTGGTGGTGCGGGTTCTGATAAACAGAATTGCAACTGTTTCATACCTTTTTCATCGCGGAGCGTGTTACTGAGAACGAAGTGAACAGTAACGTATCTTCACAGTTAGTGGACTGCTGATTATCAGATTGCAGTATAGTGATTATATGTGTATGATAATGATATAAAGCAGGAGGTGTCATTTATGGGAACATTGATTGTAGGAGCAATTTTGATTTTAATTGTCGGACTGATCATAAGAGGAATCGTCAGAGACAAAAAAAGCGGCAAGTCATCATGTGGCGGAGACTGCAGCCACTGCAGAGGGTGCCATTGAGAATCAGGCATATTACTGAAACCTGATGCCAAACAGCAGCCATATGTCAGGAAACAGAAATTAACAAGCGGAAGGATGATGTGATTTTGGGAGCAGCAGCATTACAGAGACAGGAAAATTGTAAAGAGCCCAATTACCAGAGAACCCGAATGCAGAAAGATGTTGTAATCCAGGAATTAAAGAAGCGAGGATGCAGGATTACCAAACAGAGAAGAATGCTGTTGGAAGTCATTCTTGAAAATGAGTGTTCCTGCTGTAAAGAAATCTATTACAATGCATCCCGCCTGGATCCGGGCATCGGATCAGCTACGGTTTACCGTATGGTAAATCTTTTGGAAGAAATTGGTGCGATCAGCAGAAGAAATATGTATAAAATCGTGAGAAATCCGGATTGTAAAGATGAAAGTGTATGCACCATTGAGCTGGATGACAATACAGTCCAGAAATTATCAAAAGACAGTTTTAACAATGTAGTTCTGACAGGACTGAAGGCCTGTGGATACATTGACAAACAGGAAATTGAGCGGATGTTCGTAAATTCCTGTGATTTTAAACATTGAAAACAAGTAAAAATTTAAATAGAGAACGAACTGATGACCGCCGGGAAATACTGAAGAGTATAATTTCCGGTGGCTTTCTTATATTTCTTCAGTTTTTTACTCTCTTTTGGCAATACGGTTTCCGGTAACCTTCTTAACATGCCTGAAATGAGAACATTTCTCAACAAGAAGAAAAAAGTAGAAATCCAGAAATTTTGGTTGTATAATACATGAAATATAAATAAGCTGATGTCGCAATAATGCGTTTGCCCATCATATTTATCTGAAAACAGTTCATAACTGTTCAGCACCAAAAGGGTGCTGAGTGGTTACAATAAATTAAAAATCACAACAGGAGGATACATCAATGATTAAATTTGACGGTAAAAAAACAGGAATCTTTGCAGCAGGAGTAGCTTTCGGTACAGCAGGTATCAAGATTCTTACAAGTAAAGATGCAAAGAAATTATACACAAACTGCACAGCAGCCGTTTTACGTGCAAAGGCATGTGTAATGAAAACAGCTTCCGCAATTCAGGAGAATGCTGAGGATATTTATGCAGAAGCACAGCAGATCAACGAAGACAGAGCAGCAGCTGAGGAAGTGGTAGAAGATACAGCTGACGAAGCAGCAGAAGAAACAGAAGAGACAACAGATTTCAAAGAAGAGACAGAAGAAACAAAAGAAGGCAGCGAGGAATAATGAAATTTGCTATTAAGCATGAAATAAAAGGACGAATTCGTATCCACCTTGCGCAGAAACACATGACCTACAGACAGGCGGATATTCTGCAGTGTTATCTGGAGAAAGAGGCAAATATCAGCAAAGCATCGGTTTATGTAAGAACTCAGGATGTCGCTGTTGTCTATACCGGCAGCAGAGATGGGCTGATTCGTTTACTGAGCAGATTTTCCTATGAAACTGCTCAGGTATCTGAATCAGCACTTGAGAATTCCGGACGTGAATTAAATGAAACCTATAAAGAAAAACTGATCAACTCTGTAGTAATGCGTACATTAAATAAAATGTTTCTGCCATACCCGGTACGTGTAGCAATCACTACAGTAAAATCAGTGAAATACATTTATCATGGTGTACGTACTCTGATGAAGGGCAAACTGGAGGTACCTGTTCTGGATGCAGCAGCAATCGGTGTATCTATGCTCCGCGGTGACTTCAATACTGCAGGTTCCACCATGTTCCTGCTTGGAATCGGTGAGATCCTTGAGGAATGGACACATAAGAAATCCGTCAATGACCTTGCAAGAAGCATGTCTATCAATGCAGAGAAAGTATGGTTTGTAAACGAAGACGGACAGGAGGTTCTTATATCTGCTTCTTCTGTTAAAGCAGGTGATCTGATACGCGTACATATGGGCAATGTGATTCCATTTGACGGAGATGTTGCAGCAGGAGAGGCAATGGTCAACCAGACTTCTCTGACAGGTGAATCTGCGCCTGTACGTAAAGCAGAAGGCAGTTTTGTCTATGCAGGAACTGTTCTGGAAGAGGGCGAACTCACTGTTAAGGTTAAAGAAGCAGCAGGTTCCAGCCGCTATGAGAAGATCGTCAACATGATCGAGGATTCTGAGAAGCTGAAGTCCTCTGTGGAAAGTAATGCAGAACATCTTGCAGACAGACTTGTACCATACACTCTTGCAGGTACAGGGATAACTTATCTGCTTACCAGAAACATGACGAAAACCCTTGCGGTACTTATGGTAGATTTTTCCTGCGCACTGAAGCTTGCCATGCCTGTTTCCGTATTATCCGCTATACGTGAGGCAAGTACTCACAGTATTACTGTAAAGGGCGGTAAATATATGGAAGCAATGGCTGATGCCACGACTATTGTATTTGACAAGACGGGTACACTTACAAAAGCAAAGCCTGTAGTTTCAGATGTGGTATCTTTCAGTGAAGAACTGAGTTCAGATGAGCTTCTGCGTATTGCAGCATGTATGGAGGAACATTTCCCTCATTCCATGGCAAGAGCAGTTGTCAATGCAGCCAAAGAGAAACATCTTGTTCATGAGGAAATGCATTCAAAAGTAGAATATATCGTAGCTCATGGTATTTCTACAACTATTGAAGGCAAAAAGGCAGTGATCGGAAGCTGGCATTTCGTAATGGAAGATGAAAAGTGTGTAATTCCGGAAGGAATGGAAGACAGATTTGAACACCTGCCATTAGAATGTTCTCACCTGTATCTTGCAATCGAAGGAAAACTTGCAGCAGTTATCTGTGTAGAGGATCCGCTTCGTGAAGAGGCTGCAGATGCAGTACGTGAATTAAAAGAAGCCGGCATTACAAAAGTCGTAATGATGACCGGTGACAGTGAACGTACAGCAGCAGCTATTGCGAAACGTGTAGGCGTAGATGAATATTACTCCGAAGTTCTGCCGGAAGATAAGGCATCTTTTGTAGAGAAAGAAAAAGAACTGGGTCATAAAGTTATTATGATCGGTGATGGGATCAATGATTCTCTGGCACTTTCTTCTGCAAGTGTGGGAATTGCTATCAGTGATGGCGCAGCTATTGCACGTGAAATCGCAGATGTTACAATTTCTGCAGATAATCTCCATGAGATTGTTACGTTAAAGAGACTGAGTACAGCGCTGATGAAGCGTATCCACAATAATTACAGAACTATTATCGGTATAAACGGCGGTCTGATCGCACTTGGAGTTACAGGTATCATTATGCCTACAACATCCGCACTGCTTCATAACATGTCAACACTGACTATCAGTTTAAGAAGTATGAGAAATCTTCTTCCGAAAGAAGAGGAAGCATAAAGATAACCATAAAAAACCATATCCGGGATTTCATGATAAAGCAACAGATGCTTAGTCTCTGAAAATCCGGGATATGGTTTTTATTATGTTTTTATTTATAGCAATTCTCTAAAATAATGCATCTTAATCCAGCCCATCAGAGTGTGAAATCCTGCGTCAGATATCTTTGCCGTGCGTCAGCACGCCTGCAGATATCTTCCTTGTCTTTCGCACGCTGCTGAACTGTCTTAAATGCATTATTTACGAGGATTGCTATAATTTTCATGCGTGCCTGCAATAGACTTCTTAATGGCAGCAAAACTCTCTGCGCTGATCGCATGCTCCATCTTACAGGCATCCTCGGCTGCAACCTTCGGGTCAACTCCGATAGAAGTCAGCCATCCGGTCAGAAAGGTATGTCTTTCATAAATCTTATCTGCAATTTCCTGCCCGGTTTCCGTCAGATTGATAAATCCATTTTCATCAATCGTAATGTAATTACTGGCTTTCAAATTCTTCATTGCAACACTGACACTCGGTTTTGAAAAAGACAGTTCATGCGCAATGTCGATAGAGCGGACATTACCGTTTCTTTTTTGGATCATAAGGATCGCTTCGAGATAATCTTCTCCTGATTCATGTATCGCCATATTGATACTCCCTCCTTTTTTCTTTCCGATATTGCTGCTGTGAACTGCTGTACGCAAACAGTACAGGCAGTTATGTTCTGTCAAAGAGTATCATATTTCTTTTTATGATTTTGATACCTGCCGGATAATAATATCCTGTTTTTTAAAACATTAAAGCAACACGTTAAACTATAATAACATGGATTATAACATAACTTTTGATTTCCGTAAAGAAATCTCCTCAAAACTATTGACAGAAGAGAAAATAATGCTATAATAAAATCAAACAAATGAACAAGTGCTCATATGTTAATATAAAAGAGATGAGCGGAAAGGGAAAATATTATGAAGAAAACTTATAAAATCGATGTAGATTGTGCAAACTGTGCTAACAAAATGGAGGAAGCTGCCAGGAATACAGCCGGCGTTAAAGATGCAACAGTTAACTTCATGATGCTGAAGATGATCGTTGAATTCGAAGACGGACAGGATCCAAAAGCGGTTATGAAAGACGTATTAAAGAACTGCAAGAAGGTAGAAGACGACTGTGAGATCTATCTTTAATTCTGCGTTATCCGGAGAATGGACTGTTGCATAAAACGTATCCCGGCACTGAGCTTTTCGCCGGAAAGTTTTTTGCAGCAGTCCTGCTTTTATAAGAAGAGAGAGGTATTGATATGAACAAGAAGCAGAAGAAAATGCTGATCAGAATTATCATAGCAGCAGTGCTGATCGTGGTCTTTTCCTTACTGCCGGCAGAGGGATACCTGAGATTTGTTCTTTTTATGATCCCATATCTGGTCATCGGCTATGATATCCTGAAGAAAGCATTTAAGGGTATTTTAAATAAACAGGTGTTTGACGAGAACTTTCTGATGGCTGTAGCCACAGTAGGTGCAATTCTCCTTGGCGATTATTCCGAGGGTGTTGCAGTTATGCTTTTCTACCAGATTGGAGAACTTTTCCAGAGCTATGCAGTGGGAAAGAGCAGACGAAACATCAGTGAACTGATGGATATCCGTCCTGATTATGCGAACATAGAGAAAGACGGAACACTGGAACAGGTTGATCCTGATGAAGTTGAGATCGGAACCATTATTGTTGTTCAGCCGGGTGAAAAAGTACCGATCGATGGAGTGATCACCGAGGGAACTTCTACATTAAATACAAGTGCACTGACAGGTGAGAGTCTTCCGCGTGATGCAAAAGCAGGCGATGAAGTGATCAGTGGCTGTATCAATATGACAGGTCTGCTGAAGATCCGTACAACTAAGGAATTCGGTGAATCTACAGTATCCAAGATTCTTGAACTGGTAGAGAATTCCAGCTCCAGAAAGTCAAAATCTGAAAACTTTATTTCCAAATTTGCGAAATACTATACACCTGCAGTATGTTACGGAGCCCTTGCTCTTGCATTTATCCCGCCGATCGTACTTCTTATTATGGGAAAACCTGCCATGTGGGGAGACTGGATCTACAGAGCCCTTACCTTCCTTGTAATCAGCTGTCCATGTGCGTTGGTTATCAGCATCCCGTTAAGTTTCTTCGCAGGAATCGGTGGAGCCAGCAATCAGGGCATTCTGGTCAAGGGTTCCAACTATCTGGAAACACTGGCTCAGACAAAATATGTTGTATTTGACAAAACAGGTACTATGACTCAGGGTGTCTTCGAAGTAAGTGGTATTCATCACAATGAAATGCCTGATGAGAAATTGTTAGAATATGCAGCACTTGCCGAGTGTTCTTCCTCCCATCCGATCAGCAAGAGCCTGCAGAAAGCATACGGAAAACCAATCGACAGAAATCGTGTTACTGATATTGAAGAAATCAGTGGTAATGGTGTGATTGCCAAAGTTGACGGCATATCTGTAGCTGCCGGTAATACCAAATTAATGAACAGACTTGGCATTGCTTATCAGGATTGCCATCATGTAGGAACTGTTGTGCATATGGCCATTGACGGCAAATATGCAGGACATATCCTGATATCCGATATCATCAAACCTCATGCAAAAGAGGCAATCGCTGAACTGAAGAAAGCCGGAATCAGCAAGACCGTTATGCTGACAGGCGATTCAAAACGTGTTGCAGATCAGGTTGCCGAAGAACTGGGAATTCAGGAAGTATACAGCGAACTTTTACCTGCTGACAAAGTTTCCAGGGTAGAAGAACTTCTTAATCAGAAGTCTGAAAAGGCTAAACTTGCGTTTGTAGGTGACGGTATCAATGATGCCCCTGTATTATCCAGAGCCGATATTGGTATTGCGATGGGAGCGCTTGGTTCAGATGCAGCAATCGAAGCAGCAGATATCGTTCTGATGGATGATGATCCTCTGAAGATTTCCAAAGCAATCAAAATTGCACGTAAATGTATCCGTATTGTATATGAGAATATTTATTTTGCAATCGGCATTAAAATTCTCTGTCTGATTCTTGGAGCTTTAGGTATTGCAAACATGTGGGTGGCCATTTTTGCAGATGTAGGTGTTATGATCCTGGCAGTATTAAACGCGATCCGTACATTATTTGTAAAGAATTTATAAGAAACAGGCAAATCAGCAGAAACCTTTTGTGATAAGCCGGAAAGGTAACAGGTAAGAAAATGGAAGTATGCAAAGAAGAATTATGTGAGAGTAATGAAATACATGAAGATCTGCTTAAAATTGTAGATGAAACCCTGCCGGAGGAAACAGAGCTTTATGATCTGGCCGAATTATTCAAGGTTTTCGGAGACTCTACCAGAATACGCATTTTGTTTGTTTTGTTTGAGGCAGAGGTATGCGTCTGCGATCTCGCTAAAGCATTGAATATGACTCAGTCTGCGATTTCTCATCAGCTTCGTATTCTGAAACAGAATAAACTGGTAAAGAGCCGCAGAGAGGGAAAATCTATTTTTTATTCTCTGGCAGATGATCATGTCCGCACGATTATCAACCAGGGACGGGAACATATAGAAGAAGATTGAAAAAAGCATCAGTTATCTGAAAGATTATAAATTCAGATAACTGATGCTTTTAAAGTTATAGATGAACTCTTTTCAAAATCTCGTTAGTAAGTCCGCCGATTACCACCCCGGCAGCAACACCTGCCACCAGAAGTGCCGGTGCGTATACAAACACACTTGCATTTTGTACGATCAGCATGGCAATGATCAACTGACCGATATTATGGGAAACACCTCCTGCAACGCTGACACCGATTAGACTGAAAGATGTTTTTTTCAGCATAAGTGTCATAACTGTCATACTAAGCGCAGCGCCTGCCAGGCTGTACAGGATACTGAACAGATTTCCGAACATAAATCCGATCACCAGAATGCGGACAACAGAAACCAGAGCAGCCTCCCTAAATGAATATTTCTTCAAAATAAAAAGTACTCCCAGATTGGCAAGTCCAAGTTTAATCCCCGGAATCCCCGCAAAAACCGGCACCAGTGATTCCACATATCCCAGAATGATCGCCACAGCTGAAAAAAGCCCAAGGCAGGCTGTTTTTTGCTTCATAAATCTATTTTCTCCTCTCAAAAAATCCAAAATGGAATTATCAGAATTCTTCAGACATTTTAACACAGAAAAAATATTCCCGCAACCACAAGTTAGATGTAACTAATACTGATTTTTACTGAAGTATTTATTGAGAAAAAATGACGAATATCCCAGATAAAAAAGTGTGGATTTTTTCAGACAGGCATGTTACTATTTTATGAGTTAGTAGTGACTAATTTATATAATTACTGCTGACAGCATACCTATAGCAATCCTATATGAATATCTTTGGCAGAAGTCACTCCCTTTTGGTAAAAGTAAAATCCCTTTGGTTAATAAGTTGATTAACCCTCTGGTAAGAGTGATTCCGCAAAAAAATTTTAGAAGAGGAGAAAAACATGACAAACAAAAAACTTATGAAAAAAATAGCACCTGTTGTAATGAGTGCCGCAGTTGCTATGACCAGCATGCCATATGCAGTTCTGGCATCTGATTTCACAGACAGTGAGGTACTTACAGACAGCACAGATTTCTCTGTTTCCGAAGAGTTTGCCGCCGAGGATGCGCAGGAAGAATTTACCACCGAAGATGTCCAGGATGCTTTTGCTGCAGAAGCACAGCAGGGCGAAGCTTATGTGCTTATGAATATTCCATACGATGATTTCTACAAGGCAGAACTGAAAAATAATGATGTAAAAGTTGATGCTTTCACATCTGCAACTCTTAATAAATCAAGAACCGCAGGTATGATGAACGGAAATTCCGCTTATCACGTAGACCCCAATGGAACCGATGTAACAGGTGTTACTTTCCCTGTAAAGGTCAGTGATCTTTCCCTTCTGAAAGACCAGAAGCAGGTCACAGATTCCGACTCTGTAACGATCACAGTGACAAACAGAGGACAGACAAGCAGCAACACCTATACAGGAAAAGATTCCCTGATTGAAAATGCTTCTTACTCTTATTATATTTTAAGTGAAACACCGTCTTATTACAAAGAACTTACTGTAAATGCAGATGGCAGCTATTCTTTCTCAGCAATGAAAGGTGCTCAGACACAGACCGTTGCAATTGATGCTATATTAAAAACAGAGACAACTTACGGGGACTATGAGCTGGATCTGAATAATGAGACTTTTTCATCACTGATCGATACGACTACAGATAAGATTTATGGTGTAACCGTAAATACTACAGACGGAACCAACTATGGCCTGCGTCATCTGGAGAATATCTGGCGTGGAAGTATGCTTGCCTGGGGTACAGGATATACAACAGAAGTTCACGGATGCCCTGTTTCTTCTGCGCATTATAAATCAATCATGGGAAAAACAATTGACAGCGTTACTTATTACACAGATAAAGGCATGATTACTTTTGATGTTCCGGATGTAAAGGTGCAGACAACTACAGGAATCAAGGCAACAGTGGCAGATATTATGAATACAGACTCATCTGCAGCAGTTACCTTTGACCAGGCTCTGCCGGCAGACTTCAAGGCACAGTATACTGTAGACGGAACAGCGGTTTCTTGCACAGACGGAAAACTTGCAGTTGGAGCTCTTGCATTGGGAACACATAAGGTTGAAATTGCAGATGCCAGCGGAAAATATGCAGCCATTGTAACTGAATTTACAGTAAATACAGACAAAATGCCGGCTTCTTATGACAGTAACGAGACAAAACTGGTTGCAGCAAAAGGCATTACAGCAGAAGAGTTCTCTGCATACATTAAGAGCATCAGCAAAGTAAAAGTTGATGATACAGAATATGCCGCAACAGGAAGAGGAAGCAAGGTCATTGTAAAAGAAGATGGAACTCTTGATCTCACAGATATTCAGGTAACAGATGCAACTGTATTTGAAATAACTGCTGTAGGATATAAGAATAATCTTACTTTTACTTACAAAGAAGCAGAAAATACATTTGAATTAAATACTTCTTCCAAGACTCTTTATACAAAAGGCAGCACAAAAACCACTCTCAAAGTTACAACAAACCTTACAGATAAAATCACATGGAAATCCAGCAATACAAAAGTGGCTTCTGTAAACAGCAAAGGTGTTGTAACTGCTAAGGCAAAAGGAACAGCAGTGATCACAGCATCCTGCGGAGAATACCAAGTAACCTGCAAGATAACAGTTAAAAATCCATCCCTGAAACTTAGCAAATCTTCAGCAACTGTAAAAGTTGGAAAAACAACAAAAATTTCTGCAAAGGCAACTCCATCAGGAAAGGTTACTTACAAGTCAAGCAACAGCAAGATTGCAACAGTAAGCTCCAAAGGCGTTGTAAAAGGAAAGAAAAAAGGTACTGCCAAAATCACAGTAACCTGCAATGGTGTTAAGAAAGTATTTACAGTAAAAGTAAAATAAACGATAACAGGTAAATAATTCACACAATAAATGACCTCGGATTTTGCTCCGGGGTCATCTTAATGAGAAAAAAACAACATTAGCAGAATCTGTTATATATAGATTTTTGTATACTAAAATGATACACTTTTAAAGTTAGTTATGATTAAGTTTTGCTTCATCCAAAAACAGATATCATATCCGGCAAAATAAAAAAATGAAGGAGAGGAAACAACGTGAATAATCAAAATTTTTATCTGCGTCTGATCGCACTTTTGTTGATCATCATGGCGGTATTTTTCTATAACGGAACAGTAAAAGATAAAGAACAGGCTCAGGATATTGCAGATCTGACTGCCAAAACAGAGAGTCTGGAGAACCAGCAGGACCAGATCCTTATAGCATTAAAGGAAACTTATGAGGAACAGAAAACAGTAGCAGAAAGTAATGCTTCTTCTGATGTATCTTCGGAAGCTGATAATAAATCTGAAAAGGATTCTGCAGAGGATAAAGAAAATGCAGATCAGGCAGATTCTGAAGAAACCGATGATTCTGACAATGTATATAAAAATGGCACCTTCGAAGGTTCAGGAACCGGATACGGTGGAACGATCACTGTTCAGGTGACTCTGGAAGATGATACCATTACAGCAGTCAGTGTAGTCAGTGCACCGGGTGAGGACAGTGCTTATCTGTCACAGGGCGAGAATGTCATAAACAGTGTCATCAGCGAGCAGAGCACAGATGTTGACACCATTTCCGGAGCAACTTTCAGTTCTACCGGTATCTTAGAAGCAGTAAATGACGCATTATCAAAGGCGGAAAACGCATGAAAAAGAAACAACGAAAGGTACGGCTGATCCGTGCCGCCATACAGCTTATATTTTTTATAGCAGCGCCCTCCCTTTTTTCCACAGCATTTGCAGGAATCAAATCCATCTTTCTTGCAATCGGAGGACAGCAGAGCGTAACCTGGAACTCTTTTCTGAATATTACGGCATTATTGTTGATCATTACTATTTTGTTCGGACGTCATTTCTGCGGTTATGCCTGTGCGTTTGGCTCGCTGGGAGATGCTCTGTATGAGCTTACCGCATTTATCCGTGCGAAATGTTTTGGAAAAAAGAAAAAACATGGATATCCGGAAGAATGGGTACACAGATTACAGAAAGTAAAATATGTGATTCTTGCATTTCTGCTTCTTTCCTGCATAACAGGATTCTATTCCAAATTACAGGGAATGAGTCCATGGGATGTATTCTCCATGCTTACAACAGGCAGACTGCCGAAATCTACCTACATTGTGGGAACAGTTCTGCTGATCCTGATCATGGTCGGAATGTGTACACAGGAGCGTTTCTTCTGCCAGTTTCTCTGTCCTATGGGAGCAGTATTTGCAATCATGCCGATCATCCCGGGAGCACTTTTCAAACGAAATCGTCCAAACTGTGCGCCAAAGTGCACTCTCTGTAAGAAGAGATGTCCGGCACATCTGGATATTGACGGCGATACTGCACATTCAGGGGAATGCATCTGCTGTCACGCCTGCACTGCAGTCTGCCCAAGGAAAAATATTCATACAGGCACTGTTATTGATAAAAATTAGCAACTGCTAACTTATTGAAAAAATTTGATTAGTAAGAACTAACTATATTGGTAGACATACTATCCGTACAGTGATATAGTCTATAGAGTTAGTTGGAAACAACAATAAGAGGATAAGGAATCAGAAAATATATGACAAACAGACGCTCTTTTGTACTGGGACTTTTTATTACAGCCTCTCTTTTATGCACATCCCGGACTGCATGGGGAAACTCTGAAATAAACACATACACCAAAACAGACTTTGCTATGGACACCGTAGTATCAGAGACTCTTTACACAATAGGTGAGGATATCACAGCAGACATAATCTCTGCATTAAAAGATGTGGAAGAAAACTGGATCTCCTGGACAAAAGAAAGTTCTCAGATATATCAGATCAATCAAAATGCCGGGAATACAACAACGGTATCTGATGAAACTGCCACCTGTTTAAAACAGGTACTGGATTTGTCGAAAGTTTCTGGCGGAGCCATGGATCCTACTATGGGAAGAGTGATCCGCCTGTGGGACATTGACGGAGAAAATCCGCACATTCCTTCAGATGATGAATTAAATTCCCTGCTTGAAAATGTAGGATATGACAAGGTGACTCTGGATGGAAATAAAGTTACCATGCCGGAGGGAGTAACTCTTGATCTGGGGGCTGCAGGTAAGGGAATCGGCTGCGATGCAGCACAGAAGATTCTTGATGCAGATAAAAATGTATCAGGCATGATCCTGAATCTGGGCGGCAGCAGTGTTATGAGCTATGGAAGCAAACCCGACGGCTCTGCCTGGCAGGTAGCTGTCACTGATCCGCGGGATACAGAAGGTGATTACCTGGGAGTAGTTACTCTGAATGGTACTGAATTTTTATCTACTTCCGGAGATTACGAAAAATACTTTATAGAAGATGGTGTTCGATATCATCATATACTGGATCCTGCTACAGGATATCCTGCAAGAAGCGGTCTCACATCTGTGACGGTTGTGTGTGATGACGGCCTGAACGCAGACGGACTTTCCACTGCATGCTTTGTACTGGGAAAAGAAAAGGCAGAAGAACTTTTGAAGAAATACAATGCAGACGGACTGTTCGTAGATGATTCTGATCATGTCTGGATGACGGAAGGCATGAAAGAAAGATTTCAATTACTGAAAGATACTTATTCCATCGGTGAATAGGTTTATCTTATATAAAGATCTCTGAACTGTCAAAAATTTCAGTTTTCCGGACAGTTTGGAAATATATTTATTAACTCATATTCAGGAGGATTTAAAGGTATGCGTAAGGGAAATTTAATCAAAATGGCAGCTCCTGCAATTTTAAGTGCAGCAATGATGGTTTCAGGATTACCGGTTATGGCTGCGGATTTTACATCTGATACTGCTGTGGAGACTGAGGCACAGACAGATGAGTTTGATGCAGCAGATGACACCGCTGATGCTTTTGCAGGCGATGAGGAAACACCTTTTGTTGACGATCAGGCAGCAGCAGAAGATGAATTCGCTGCAACAGCAGAAACAGGCTACAAATATGTCTATGCAGGTCTGACATGGACACAGTACTGGGCATCTGAGGGAGTTTATAATGCTGCAAACACAGCTTCCAATGGAACAAAAGACAGCCATGATGAACTTGACAAAGGCGGTTTCGACACAGTAACCAGAGCTACTGTAAACCATGGCCTGCACAGAGGAAGCTACCAGTGTGAAGCAATCATGTATGACAAAAACGGCGGTTCTTATGAGATTTCCTACTGGACCTCAGCTAATGATGCAGTTCTTACGGACGGAACAACTGTAAAGCTGAATCAGCCTGAGCGAGGACAGATCACAAAAGCTGACGGAAGCGTTGCAGAATTCGACCATTACAGCGTTGTAGGTCTGAAATATGTGCCTGTCGCAGTAAAGGCAGAAGATTATGAAGCCTTCAAATCCCAGTTCAAGGTTGTGGAAGACGGAAGCACAGTTGCCGGAGGATTTGGAGAAAACAATTTGCAGTCCTATAGTGCAGTTGCGGATGTTACCGCTGAAACAAACGGCTTAAAAGAAGCTGTAAAAGGTTCCGATGGAACATTCACATTCAAGGCCAGAACAAACGGTACAGGTTCCGGACTTAAAGATCAGGCACTCCAGACAGCATCCAATGTTACCGCAACAGTAAAAGAAGCCAGCGGAAGTTACGGCGAATTCTTAAGAGTAGATATTACAGGTGACGGATATGGTACTCTTGGTGCTAAAATGTATGCTGTAAAATGGGATTACTACGGAAATGGTGATAAAGTTCTGGCATCTTACGGAACAAAATTTGCAGCAGATAACTGGATGCACAAGGCAATGGGAATCCAGCTTGGTCTGACAGATTCCTACCGCTGCCAGCTTCCAAAAGGAACAGATGGAACCGGCAAATGGAAAATCACCGTATATGCAATGGGATATGCAGATACTGTATTTGAAGTTAATGCAACAGATGCAAACATCGTAAAACCGGAAGCAGGAGAAGCAGATACAACAGCATTAAAAGCAGCAGTAGAAAAAGCAGAAGCCTTAAAAGAAGCAGATTACACAGCAGATTCCTGGAAGGCAATGCAGTTAGAACTTCAGGAAGCAAAGGATCTTCTTGCAAAAGAAAAGCCAACTCAGGCAGAGGTTGATGAAGCTACCACTCATCTGAACGCAGCAGTAGAGGCTCTTGTTAAAGCAGATACGAAGGTAACAGTAACTCTCAACAAGAAAACAGCCACTGTTTACAAAGGAAAAACAACTACACTGAAGGCAACTGTAACAGGAGCAGATGCACCAAAAGTTACATTTACTTCCAGCAACCCAAAAGTTGCAGCTGTAAACAAAACAACCGGTAAAGTTACTGCAAAAGCAAAAGGTAGTGCAGTCATCACAGCTAAATGCGGAGATGTAAAGGTAACCTGCAAAGTAACAGTTAAAAATCCAACTCTTACACTGAACAAAACATCTGCATCTGTAAAAGTCGGCAAAACAACTAAGATTACAGCAAAAGCAGCTCCATCAGGAAAAGTTACATACAAATCCGGCAACAAGAAAATTGCTACAGTATCATCCAATGGTACAATTAAAGGTATCAAAAAAGGTACTGCCAAGGTTACAGTAACATGCAATGGTGTAACCAAAACAGTTAAAGTAACTGTAAAATAATCTGACCTGACTGAAGTCAGGCGGATATTTGCAATCGGATTAGCAGACAAGAGGAAAGAAATCCTGTATCCCACAGAAAGGGCAGGATTTCTTTTCGACTGTAAAACTTTATACTGTTATTACAGTAATCACTTGAATATGATTACCTGAAACAAACTATTGAAGAAGGAGGAATTTATGGACAAAAATAATAAGCAGAAAAATAATAAGACTCCGGAAACGAAACCAAAACAGGACAGTTTCCGTCCATGGTTAAAGCTTATTCCTGCGGCAGCAGTTTTTGCTGCAGTCTGTGTAACCTGTTATCAGGCAAATAAAAGTCCTGTGGAAATCGCATCAGTTTCCGATAATAATATTATGTCTACTGGCGAGATTAAAGAATTGATTTCGCACGGAACTGCAGGTAAGGATTTTGATTCAGAGGACTCTTCTGAAACCAATGGAACCTCAATTTCAAAAACATCAAAAAAGACAAAGAAAACAAGTAAGATTAAAACAGGAACAAAGAAAAATTCATCTACAGGTTCCTCTGCAAATGGAGGTACCGCAGGGGGTGGTGCAGGAAGCACAGTCACACCGACTACAGAAGTCCCCGCCGGTGGATATGCAGACGGTACCTATACAGGCTCCGGGACCGGTTTCGGAGGAACGATCACTGTTCAGGTAACTGTCACTGACCATAAAATTGCAGCTATCAATATTGTAGATGCATCAAGTGAAACAGCCTCCTATTTTGCAAATGCACAGGGTGTGATCAGCAAAATTCTTGCAAGCCAGTCTCCGAACGTAGATGCAGTCAGTGGTGCCACTTATTCTTCAAACGGAATTATTACTGCGGTTCAGAATGCATTGTCACAGGCAATTCCATCAGGAAATCAGGCAGTTGTTACGCCAACTCCCACTCCATCACCGAAACCTACAAAGAAACCTTCTCCAACACCGAAGCCGGGAGACGAACAGATTTACAAAGACGGAACCTATACAGGAACCGGTAAAGGATACAGTGGGACAATTACGTTGACAGCTAAGATTAAAAAAGGTATGATCAAGTCTCTGGAAGCAGAGCATACAGATACGCCTATGTTCTTTAAGAAAGCATGGGATATCCTGGAAAATGAGATCATTCAGAATCAGTCTGTCGATGGCATTGATACTGTCAGCGGTGCAACCTACTCTTCAAAGGGTATCATAAACGCAATGAAAGATATTCAGAAGCAGGCAGAAAAAGGCACCACAAAAGTGACACCAACTCCAACACCAGAAGTAACAGTTACGCCAATTCCTGAGGCAACCCCAACCCCGACACCGGAAGAAACTCCGACTCCAGAAGTTACTCCAACACCAGAGGAAACACCAGCTCCCACACCAACACCGGAAGAGACTCCGGAGCCTACGCCGGAACCTACAGGACCATATATTGACGGAACTTATACAGGCTCAAGCTACGGATACAGTGGAAGAGTAAATGTAACAGTAACGATTCAGGGCGGTCAGATTGCATCTATTGAACAGAGTAACAGTGATTCACCTGAGTACTTTGATTATGCATGGGAAACTATTTATCCTCAGATTATGGGAAATCAGTCAGCAGACGGAATTGATGCTGCAAGCGGTGCTACTTATTCCTCAGAGGGAATCCTTGGAGCAATTCAGAAAGCTCTTGCCCAGGCATTGGCATAAAATTATTGTAAGAGAAAAAATCATATGCTCTGGCTATTTCTAACTTATAACGTAAAAATGGAGGACAACAATATGATTAAAACAACTGTAAAAGTAGACGGTATGATGTGCGGAATGTGCGAATCTCACGTAAACGATGCAGTGAGAAAAGTCTTTCAGGTAGATAAAGTTACTTCTTCTCACAGCAAAGGGGAAACTGTGATCATTTCAGAGAAACCTGTAGACGAAGCAAAGCTAAAAACAGCCATCAGCGCAACAGGATATGAAGTAAAAGGTATCAGTTCACAACCTTATGAAAAAAAGAAAGGTTTGTTTTCATTTTTTCATAAATAATGAACATGTTCAGTAGATATCATTAAATCATAAACCTATTAAAAAACCAGGCAGAAACTTTGCAGATTATACTGCAGTTTTTGCCTGGCTTTCTCTGTGCCAACAAGTTGATTTCTCGACAAATCTCGAATAATGGCGTTAAAAAGTCTGAAAAATTCCCAAAAATTAGTTGCTTAATTTGTACAAAATATGGTAGACTATTTGTAGTTAAGAAGTGACAGAAATTTACAATTACTTAACCGAATCAGGTGAGACAAATGACTCTATCTGCCTGATTAATCAGGAGACGAAGAATGAAAAGAAAAATAGAACTTGTCTGCTGGATTTTATTTACCTTATGTTCCGGTATTTGCTTCTTTATCAATTTTATGAGCAAACCGCCTGTAGACGATACACATAAATTTACCTTATATATGATCGGTGCTGCAACAGTATCTTTACTTTATCCGGGAACTATGTTTATCCTTGGACTGAGAAACAGTTATCTGTATGATAAATTAACCTATTGTGCTACTTCAAATAGATTATGTGAAAACCTGTAAAACCGC